>CALWTQ010000063.1 GCA_944384505.1 uncultured Mediterraneibacter sp. | reverse complement strand
CCGCAGAATTTTTCTCGAAATGGGGCTGTTTTCTGGGCTTTTTCAAACCGGGAGTCAGTGAATATATAGCTGCTACGAGAAGCAGGCGCGGCCGTAAAGCTTTCGCAGCCGAAAGGCTACAAACCGCGCCAGTTGTGCGTTTCAGCCTATTTGGGCAATGACATTCCGACAGGGAATGCGCAGGAAGCGGAGCGGATGGTTTGAGAATACTTTCTGGGGAAGGGGACAGCCGGGAGATGTGACTTTGGAGGAATCCGCTGAAAATCTTGAGGGCGGAGAGATGTTGTTAAGCGGCGCGCAGGGATTGTCTGAGCGAAGCGAGTTGCCCGGAGCGCCGATTTGCCCTTAAACATCTCTTCGGCCTGTTAGATTTTCCGGATTCTGGAACGGAACATCTCCCGGCTGTCTGCTTTCACAGAATACGTATCGCAAAACATCCGCTCCACTTCCGGACGTATTCTGACGGCAAATGTTAGTGCGCTAAATAGCTGTCCTCTTAAAGGATCTCCCGCAGCTCTATCTGCGCCCCCGCCGCCTCCACGCGGATCTCCTCTGCCTCCGGGTAATATCTGGTCGTAAACACCAGCTCCCCGTCGTTTACAAACACTTCTACTGAAGATGTATCTGTCAGTATCCTGACATTTTCCAGGCGCTCTGCTTCTGCGTACCGCAGGCCGCGTCCGCCGGATACGGAGTCTTTCGCCTGATCCGTGAACCGCATCTCGAATCTTCCGGCACGGTACTCAAGGATCAGCTCTTTTCCCAGCACGGCCTGGAACTGATTGTCTGCTATCCCGGTAATCACCGCGTCATACGCGGAGATCCCTTTCTTCTCAAGGCGTCCGGATGCCGTACTGCGAAGGCGCTCTTTTGCTTCCAGCTCCCGCGCTGGCCTCTGGCGGATCACTCCGTCCCTGGCATACACTTCTCTTGGAAATGTGAAACAGTGCTGCCATCCCTCGTCCAGCGTACGGTTTATATATTCCTCGCAGTCCGGCATTCCCATCCATCCAATCTGGATTCTCCTGCCGTCCTCTGTCTCAAAGCTCTGGGGAGCGTAATAATCGAATCCATAGTCCCACAGCCGGTACTCGCCCAGGCTGCAGTTTCCCAGGATATCGCCCTGCACCGGGAAATATCCGGACTGGTAGACATTCTTATCCGCCCACTTTTCTCCGGTCAGTCCTTGTATAGACGCAGAGAGCAGCTTCGCGCCGTCCACCTCATAATAGTCCGGGCATTCCCACATATATCCAAATGGCTCCGTGGTCTCCACACGCTTTTTGAATCTCCAGTTCACCCGGTCGTCCGACTCAAAGATCAGCGCCTGTCCCGAATCCGCCTTTGTCCTCGCTCCCTGGATCATATAGTAAACTCCGTTTTCTTTCCACACCTTCGGGTCCCGGACATGGAGAGTCAGATCGTCCGGATAGTCCTCATTCTTCATGAGCAGATGCTTCCTGCCCATCCTGAATCCGTCCCCACTCTCCACCAGCACGGTATTGGATTCCCGCCCGCTGTTGATATAGTCGTAATCTTCCCGGTCCTCCAGCTTTACATTTCCCGTATAATACAGGTACATCTTTCCGTCCTCGATAAATGCGCAGCCCGAGTATACCCCGTGACAGTCGAAAGGCTGGTCCGGATAGAGCGCGGTTCCCCGGTACTCCCAGTCGATCATGTTCTCACTGGTATAATGCCCCCACATCTTCATCCCCCCGCTTACGTTAAAAGGAGAATATTGAAAAAACGCATGATATACTCCGTCAAACTGGCACAGGCCGTTAGGGTCATTGAGCCAGCCGGCCGGCGGCATGAGATGGAACGTCTGGCGGAAGCGGCCGTGTCCGGCCTCTGCTTCCTTCCGCGCATTTTCTTCCGCTGCCTCTGTCAGGCAGATCAAATCTTTTGTCAATGCATTCATGCTGCTCACCTCTGATACTTATTTCATTTTATAAACAGCAGCTACTTTTTCAGCGTCATAATCTCCGACTCAGAAGACACGCTGCCCGGTTCTGCTTTCTTCACCTCTGCGTACTCATCCGCATTTGTAAGGATGACCATAGTTGTGGCGGCATATCCGGCCTGTCTGATCGTCTCCAGATCCGCCTCAATCAGCACATCGCCTTTGCTGACCTTCTCTCCGTCCGTTACTTTCCTGGTAAATCCTCTTCCGTCCAGTTTCACGGTATCTATACCCACATGGATTAAAAGTTCTCCTCCAGTGGGAGTCGTCATGCACACCGCATGGCCTGTATCAAAGATATTGATAATCTTTCCATCACAGGGCGCTGTAATCTTTCCTGATGCCGGCTCTACCGCAACGGTTGTTCCGAGCATCTCTGATGCAAATGTCTCGTCGCTTACTTCTGTGAGGGGAACAATCCTTCCCTCAGCAGGGCTTGCAAGTGTCTCCTCCGAACGCTGTGCTGCCTGCCCTCCGCCTGCCTCGGCGCTTTCGGCGCCCGTCTGTCCTGCTGCGCTTCCTGCAGCATTACCCGCTGCCGCCTCAGCCTTCGGCGCATCTTTGTAGAGGAGGAATGAGATCACAAACGCCACGGCTACTGCAATGAGCATCTCGATAATATACTGCACCGGCTGCTCCAGGCAGAGCAGGATGCCGAAAATGCCCGTAACACCGGTTCCCTTTGCGCCGAGGTGTACGACGGAGGCATACAGCGCTCCGCATCCGCCGCCGATACATCCTGCGATAAACGGCTTGAAGAATCTTAAATTCACACCAAAGATCGCCGGTTCTGTAATCCCCATAAATGCGCTTAAGGAGGACGGAAGCGCCAGAGATTTGATCTTTTTGTCTCTTGATTTCACTGCTACTGCAAGCGCCGCCGCTCCCTGGGCGATATTCGCCGCGCTTGCAAGCGGCAGCCAGTATGTAACGCCGTACTGGGCAATCTGTCCAATATCAATCGCCGTATACATCTGATGAATACCGGTGACAACAGTCGGCGCGTACAGCGCTCCCATCACAAGGCTTCCAAGTCCCAGAGGAAGAGTCAGCAGCCATTGGATTCCGTCAAGAACTGCATTCTCCGCCCACACAAAGATCGGCCCGATAATAGACAGTGTCAAATATCCTGTCACGAACACGCTGACCAGAGGGGTCACAAACAGATCCAGCACCTCCGGCACGATCTTGTGAAGCTTCTTCTCGATCACGGAGAGCACCCACACAGCAATGACAACCGGAATCACATGGCCCTGATATCCCACCATGTCAATATCGTACAGCCCGAAGAATACAGACTGGGTCTGCTGTACGCCTTCCGTCGCCACTGTGTAGGCATTCTGCAGGGACGGGTTAATCATGATCATACCGATGACCGCTCCCAGATACGGATTGGCGCCGAAAGCTTTCGCCGCTGAAAACGCGATCAGGATTTGCAGAAATGTATACGCTGTGTTGCTGAACAGATTCGCAAATACATAGATAGAACTGCTTGTGTCCATGTTTAGGAATCCATTGTTGATCATAAAGTCCAGTGAGTTCATGATCCCCATAAGGAAACCGCTGGCCACGATGGCCGGGATAATCGGCACGAAAATGTCGCCCAGAAGCTTAATCGCCCGCATGAATACGTTCTGCTTCTGTGCAGCCGCCTCCTTGGCCTCGGCCTTAGAGCTGGCCGTGATCCCCGCAATGGATATGAACTCATCAAATACTTTATTGACGGTTCCTGTACCTAAAATAATCTGAAGCTGGCCCGACGCCTCAAACACGCCCTTGACCCCTTCAATGTTCTCCAGAGCGCTCTTATCCGCTTTCCCGTTGTCCGCGATCACAAGACGGAGCCTCGTCGCACAGTGCGCGGCGGAAACGATGTTCTTGCTGCCGCCGACCTGGTTCAGGATGTCCTGCGCTGTTTTCCTGTAATCCATATTACATCTCCCTTTCCTTTTGCCCTAACAGTCAGCCATCATAAACGGTACGTACTGAACTGTTACATTTTTTGTGACTTCTTTTTTGTGACTATGAAATCTTTGTTTATATGAAATCGATTTCATATTCTGTATAAATAATAAGAAAAAAAATGCCATTTGTAAAGATGGCATTTTTCATAAGATTAATCTATGTTTTTTGTCTATATTGCACGAAGCGGATCCACAAACTGAAATCCCAGCTTGATCTCAACCGGTATTTTCTCCTCCCGCCCGATCACGTCCAGAAGGAGCTCCGCTCCCCGGATTCCGCTTGTTTTATATCCGAAATGAATGGTGGGGATCCCTCCTGTGGCGGCTTTGAGAAGCTGGTTGTCCCCGAATCCTGTCACACGGATCTCCTTCTTTCCGCTTTCTTTTGCCGCGCGGATGGCTCCCGCTGCAATCGTGTCTGTCGCACAGCATATGATATCGATATCAGCATTTTCTTCCAAAAGTTCCCTGGCACAGTGATATCCGGAATCCGTGGTAAACGCAGAAACCTTCACACAGGCGTCCTCCAGTTCCACTCCCTCTGCCTTTAAGCCGGCTTTAAAACCGTCCTCCCGGGCGGTTCCCGCCGCCTTATCCTCCCGGGTGACGGCGATGTAAGCAGGCTTCCCCTGCTTTCTGTCCCCGGATTTCCGCTCCTCAGTATGCCCGCTCCTGTATCTTCCCGCAAGATACGCGGCCGCATACTTCCCCATAGCCTTCCCCGCGCCGTAATCATCGTGATAGATGCAGTTGGCGTATTTTGTATACTGTCCTATAACAACGACCGGCACATCCGTCGCTTTTAAAAATTTCCTGTGCCCGGCCGTAATCATAGTTCCGATCAGAATGATGCCGTCCACAGGATATTTCTCAAACAGGTTCAGGTACTGGAGCTCCTTCTGAGCATTGTTATCCGTACTGGCAAGCAGCATCTGATACCCCCGCTCTGAGAGAACTTTCCCGATCCCTTCTGTCACCCGGCTGATGCTTTCTGAATTAATCTTAGGAACAACCACCCCGATAAGGCTGGCTCTCTTTGTTCTCAGTGTCCTCGCCTGGGCGGAGGGCTGATACCCGGTTTCACTGATTACCTTTTTTATCTGTGCTTTCTTCTCCTCGCTGACGTAACCGCCGTTTAAATATCTTGATACAGCCGCGCTCGAAACGCCTGCCAGCTGCGCGATTTCTTTTATTGTCATGTTCTGCTGCCTCCTTACACAATTGTACCACTTACAGCTATAAAGTTCACTAACTTCTACATGAAAAATGTCCGAAAACAGAGACTATTCCAAAGATGTATTCTGCGGGGATGGAGGACGGCTCAGGGCTTCGCTCCAGGGGATAAGGGAAACTAAGAAGTTCCGGCTGCGAGCAGCAGGCGCGGCCGGAAGACTTTCGCAGTCGAAAAGCCCTCAAGCCGCGCCGGTTGTGCGTTTCAGCCTGTTTAGGGCAGTAACACTTCCGTCTGGAAATACGCAGGAAGCGGAGGGGATGTTTGAAGCGTAAGTTCTTGGAGAGGGGCGTGTGGGGACTGTGACTTTGGGGGAATCTGATGGAAGATCTTAGAAGGCGGAGAGCTGTTGTTAAACGGCGCGCAGGGATTGTCTGAGCAGAGCGAGTTGCCCGGAGCGCCGCTTTGCACTTAAACAGCTCTTCGACTTCTTAGATCCTTCCCGGATTCCGGAACGGAGCAGTACACACACGTCCCCTCTCCAAGAATACGTTTCAAACATCCCCTCCGCTTCCGGACGTGAGTCATAGGAATTGTTAGTGCGCTAAATAGCCGCCAGCTTTTTCGAACGCTTGTTCTATTTTCTGAAATGTGTTATAGTGTATTCAAACCCTCAGTCCGGGAAAACTAATCCAGTAATCCGGCATACCAGTAAAGGAGGCGGGAACAGATGCCTGATAAAGCTTATATTGCCATTGACCTGAAATCTTTCTATGCTTCTGTAGAATGCATAGAACGGGGGCTGGATCCCATGGGGACGAACTTAGTTGTGGCGGACAACAGCCGCACAGAGAAAACTATCTGCCTGGCTGTATCCCCCTCTCTTAAGGCTTACGGCATCCCCGGAAGGCCCCGCCTCTTTGAGGTGATTCAGAAAGTCAGAGAAGTGAACGCCGCCCGGCAGCAAGGTGCTCCGGAGCATACCCTGACCGGCTCATCCTGGCGGGATGCGGATCTGAAAAAGAATCCCTCCCTGGCCGTTGACTTTATCACCGCGCCGCCTCAGATGGCCCGCTATATGCAGATCAGCTCCCGGATTTACGAAGTATACCTGAAGTACATTGCCCCGGAGGATATCCACGTCTATTCCATCGACGAGGTGTTCATCGATGCCTCCTCCTATCTGAATACCTATCAGATGACCGCCCGGGAGCTTGCCAGAAAGATGATCCTTGATGTGCTTAAGACAACCGGGATAACCGCCGCAGCCGGAATTGGCACGAACCTGTATCTGTGCAAGGCCGCCATGGATATCGAAGCGAAGCATATCCCGGCGGACGAGTACGGCGTCCGGATCGCCGGGCTTGATGAGATGTCCTACCGCCGGCAGCTCTGGTCCCACCGCCCTCTGACCGACTTCTGGCGTGTAGGCCGAGGATATGCGGAGAAGCTGGAGGCACAGGGACTCTTTACTATGGGTGATATTGCCCGGTGTTCCCTCGGCAGGCCTTCTGATTATTACAACGAGGATCTGCTCTACAGGATGTTCGGGGTAAATGCGGAGCTTCTGATTGACCACGCCTGGGGATGGGAGCCCTGCACTATGGCGGATATCAAAGCCTATAAGCCGGAAAGCAGCAGCGTCGGGAGCGGACAGGTTCTGCACTGTCCTTACCCCTTTGACAAGGCCCGGCTTGTGGTCAAAGAGATGACAGACCAGCTCGTCCTGGATCTTGTGGACAAAGGACTGGCGGCAGATCAGATCGTACTCACAGTCGGCTATGACATTGGCAACCTGAAGGATCCCGTCTTAAGGAAATCATATCATGGGGAAATCAGGACAGACCGGTACGGGAGAAATGTACCGAAACACGCTCACGGAACTGCCAGTCTGAACGGTTATACTTCCTCCACCCGCCGGATTATGCAGGCTGTTCTGGAACTTTTTGACAGGATCGTGGACCCGCATCTGCTTGTCCGCCGGATCACTATGGCCGCGGAGCACGTAATCCCTGAGTCCGAAGCCAGATCCCGAACCGGTTTTGAACAGCTTGATCTGTTCACGGACTATGCTTCTCTTGAACAGAAACATGCAAAAGAGGAAGAAGAACTGGCCCGGGAAAAGAAGGTTCAGCGGGCCATGCTGGAAATCAAAAGGAAATTCGGCAAAAACGCCGTACTTAAAGGGATGAACCTCCAGGAGGGAGCCACCGCCGCAGACCGGAATAATCAGATCGGAGGACACAGAGCATGAAAACGCCCAAAGACCAGAAAGAAGAGCAGAAAGCAGTACAGAAAACAGTGCAGAAAACAAGCTTGTCACATGATTACGATGATATCATTGATCTTCCGCACCACGTATCCTCCCGTCACCCGCAAATGTCAATGTCTAACCGGGCAGCTCAGTTCTCTCCCTTCGCTGCTCTGACCGGATACGGGGATGTGATACAGGAGGCACAGAGGATTACAGATCAAAAACCGGAGCTCACAGAGAGTCAGCGGGCGGAACTTGACTATAAACTTCAGCAAATCCTGAATCCGTTCTCCTCCGGCGCTCCTTCCGGAGAGGAACCGGAAGAAAAGACCGGATCAAACGACAGAAAAAAAGAAACATCCAGGGATTCTGCGGCAACGGTTTCAATCACGTATTTTGTCCCGGATCCCAGGAAAGATGGCGGGGCAGTCCGGACCATCCAGGGACAGATACGGAGAATTACCGACTGCAACCGGAAAATCATCCTGCAGGATAAAACACAGATTGATATGGACTGTATCCTGGATATTGCAGCTATATAGTTATATATAGTTAATTAACTTCCGGATGAATCCCCTCTGTATCTTGTCCCGGCAGTATGGTAAAATAGACTCATTGAGAATAATAAGGAGCGATTTCCTATGCAGAACAAAGAACTGATCCGGCGTTTCCGGATTGAGCGGAAGAAATTTGACCGCTCCGGTATCTACGCCTATACCCAGCGGACGCTGGCTTACAACTCCAATAAGATCGAAGGTTCCACACTGACCGAGGAGCAGACTGCCTCTCTGTTTGATACCGGTATGCTGCCCCGCAGTGATGACTATTACCGGGCCAAAGATGTAGAGGAAACTAATGGCCACTTCCTGATGTTCAATAAGATGATCGATACGCTGGATGAGCCTTTGAGCGAAGAACTCATTAAGACGTTCCATTTTGAGCTGAAAAGCGGTGTGTTTGAAGACCGGGCCAACGGCTATGCCATCGGGGATTACAAGAAACGCCCCAATATGGTAGGAATGTACGAAACCGCCCTCCCCAAAGAGGTGCCTGAAAAAATGAGGGAACTTCTCACCTGGTATCACGGAATCTCAGTCAAGACTCTTTCTGTCATGGCTCAGTTCCATGCCCGGTATGAAACACTGCATCCCTTTCAGGACGGCAACGGCAGGACCGGCAGGCTGATCCTGTTCCGGGAGTGCTTAAAAGCAGATCTGACGCCGATGGTCATTGAGGACAGGTTCCGGGGCAGATACATCGAAGGGCTGAAGGAATACCGGGAAACCGGAAAAACCGTACTTCTGGAAGAACTGTTTACGGAAGAACAGAAAGAATATGCTAAGAAAGCGGACTATTTTCTCGGCGAAGAGTAAATGATTACAAGAAGCAGGCGCGGCCGGAAGACTTTCGCAGCTGAAAGTCCACAAGCCGCGCCAATACGCGCTTTACAGCCTGTTTAGGGCAATAACACTTCTGTCTGGAAATGCACAGGAAGCGGAGCGGACGGTTTGAGCATACTTTCTGGGGAAGGGGGCAGCCGGAAGATGCGACTTTGGAGGGATCCGCTGAAAATCTTAAGGGCAAAGAGATGTTGTTAAGCGGTGCGCAGGGATTGTCTGAGCAAAGCGAGTTGCCCGGAGCGCCGCTTTGCATTTAAACATCTCTTCGGCCTGTTAGATTTTCCGGATTCTGGAACGGAACGTCTTACGGCTGTCTCCTTCCACAGAATACGTATCGCAAACCATCCGCTCCGCTTCCGGACGTGAGTCACAGGAAATGTTAGTGCGCTAAATAGCTGTCAGACTATTACTCTGTCGACTCCCCGCTCACGACGAACTGCATGATTTTTTCTTTATCCTCAGGCTCTTCGATATACAGCTCCAGTGTCCTGACATACCCCTCTGAGAACGCTCCGGCCAGGGCCAGGTATTGGGCCAGTCTGGATTTTAGGTTAATCCGGTCTCCTTCTTTTGATACCAGCTCTACGTTTCCTCTGCAACTGCTGATCACATTGAACAGCCCTACAACGTTTGATACATTTTCAAGTGTCATTTTCTTTCTCCTAACTGAGAGCACATTCCCGCCCTCATACTATATTTTTTACCGCTTATTCTGCAACAGTCCGGCCCCGCTGCCTGCGAAGCCGAACTGTTATATTTTTCGCTGTTTTTACGGATTCGGGTCGTCAGCGATGCGCACGACAACCTTCATATAGTCTCCGGGGTTCTTCTCAATATCAATGATCGTCTCCGGAGCCTCATCAATAGAGACCACTTTCGTCAGGATCTTATTCATATCCACTTTCTTTGTACGGATCAGATCCAGTGATTCCTCAAACTCGCCTGCGCTCGTCCTTGCACCGCGGATATCGATTTCCTTCTTTGTGATCATGTCTGTCGGGATGGAAGTCTCCTTCTTCGGCCATCCGGTCAGGGTGATTCTTCCCGCGTTTGACACGTAATCCAGGGTGCTTCTGATCGCGGCGTTTGCGCCGGAGCACTCCATTACCTGCTGCGCCATGTCGCCGCCTGTGATTTCCGCGATCTTTGCCACTGCGTCCTCTTTTCCTGAGTTAATCACATGTTCGATCCCCAGAGATTTCGCAAAGTCAAGACGCTCCTGAACCAGGTCCAGAAGGATTGCGTGTCCGCCGTAAGCCTGCGCCACCATTCCTGCTACCAGGCCGATGGGGCCGGCTCCGATGATCGCGCAGTACTCATCCTCTTTAAAGCCGCCTCTGTGAATTCCATGCAGTGAGATCGTCAGAGGCTCTGCCATAGCTGCCTCCTCCCATGTCATCCCCTCCGGGATCTTCACCAGAAGATCCGCCGGATGCGTATAGTACTCCGCCATTCCTCCGTCCACATGGACGCCCAGCACCTTCAGATCTGTGCAGCAGTTCGTCCTTCCGATCCGGCAGGGATAGCAGTGTCCGCAGTAGATGTACGGATCCACTACAACACGGTCTCCTGCTTTGATTCCATTCTTATTGTTCTCCGGGATGGATTCCACAACACCTGCCAGCTCATGCCCGATAATTCTCGGGTAAGATACCAGCCCATTCGTTCCCCGGAACGCCCCGATATCGCTTCCGCAGATTCCTGCCGTCACAATCCGGATCAGGGCCTCGCCTTCTTTCGGCACCGGTTTTTCCACATCTACGCACGCCACTTTCCATGGCTCATCAAATTTTACTGCTTTCATATCTATCCTCCTCACTGCTTTCTATATTACTTAAAAAGCGCCTGTTTGTCCAGCATCTTCCCGAAGCCGCTCCTGCAGGCCCGGCACAGCTGAACCATACCTTAAAACGCCTTGATCTTCTCCCACACTTCCTCGATAACCGGGATGCCGTTCTCAAGGTTGTCCTTCCTTGTCCCGATCTCGATCTCGCCCGGATAGAATACTTTGCCGTTTTCCTCTGCCGGAATGGAAGAATGAATATCAGCGATCAGCTCATCCACGATCCGGTCTGTCACTTCCGCGCTCTGGAACTTGGATGGATCGATTGCGATCATGATCTGGGACAGTCCCACCTCATCGCCGAATGTCCCGATCTTCTGTACGGAGTTGGCATCTGTGAGCACTGTTGAGATCAGGTCGAGAAGGATTGAGATTCCGCTTCCTTTCCAGTATCCCATCGGCAGGACTCTCCAGCTCTTTTCGATTGCCGCCGGGTCTGTGGTCAGGTTGCCGTCCTCATCATATCCGCCCGGTACCGGAAGCTGTTTTCCTTTCAGCTTTGCTTCTTCAATCTTACCGTAGGAGAACTGGGAAACCGCACAGTCCACTACCACATGCTCTCCGTTCGACTTCGGCACTGCGAAGATGAACGGGTTGTTTCCGATCTTCTTGTCCTTGCCTCCCCATGCCGGCATATTCGGCTGCGTGTTTGACCAGCAGATGCCGATGCATCCCTGATCTGCCGCCTGCCATCCGTATGTGCCGCCGCGCATCCAGTGATTATTATTTCCAAGTGCTACAACGCCCACGCCATACTGTTTTGCAAGTTCGCACGCGCGGTTCATAGCTCTTCTCGCGTTGAGCGGTCCGAATCCTCTGTGGCCGTCCCAGCGTTCAATCGCTCCCTGCGCGTTCACGCACTCTGCTATGTTCTCCGGTTTGATCTCTCCTTTATCCAGGTAGTCCACCACGCGGGGGAAACGGTTGATTCCGTGGCTGTAAATTCCGTCCAGGCTGTTCTGGGCGAATACCGCCGCCGCGTCCCCTGCCATCTCATCATTAAATCCTCTGCTGATCAGAACACGTTTGAACTCGCTGAACAGATCATCATATGAAACACGAAGCATTTTTATATTCCTCCTTTTTTAGACGCACAACAGCGCAGCCTGCATCTGTCCGCAAAGCCGCACTGCCGCGCTTATTACCACTTACTAAAAGTCCGCCGGCACTCCAAGGTAACTGCAGAGTTCCTCGATACATGCCTGCTTATCATCCTCTGTGATCTTCTTATTGAACATAAAGTCAAAGATCACATCCATCTGGGAAACAAGCATCTTCATGCCCGGCACCGCGGTCAGTCCGTTCTTCTTGGCCGCAGCGATCACTTTCGTCTCCGGCGGATTGATCACGCAGTCAAATACCGCCGCGTCGTCCGGCATCCGGTCTATGAAGCCCAGATATTCGTACTCATTTGTACAGCCCTTCATCCCCAGAGGGGTCAGGTTTGCAAACAGTCCGCACTGTTCCGCCACCTTGTTCAGAGAGTACGGATCTGTTCCGATCACTTCCGCCTCTGTGGCAGTGTTGTTCCTTAAGACGTCCGCTATCTTTTCCGCTTTCTCTCTCGTCCGGTTCGCGATATAGATCTTCTTTACATTCTGCTGTGACAGCTCATAGGCCACTACGCCGCTGATTCCGCCGGCCCCGTAGATCAGGGCATTGATCCCGTCCAGATGCACCCCTGCTCCGGTGATCGCTTTCACCGCGCCCTTGCCGTCCATGCCGGCGCCGTGGCTTCCGTTTTCGTCTATACGGATCGCGTTAACTGAGTGGAAGAGCCTGGACGTCTCGTCCACATCGTCCAGCAGATCTACGAAATCTCCCTTGTGAGGCATGGTCGGACAGAGATAATGGATCCCCATCAGGTGACATGCGTCAAGGAACTGCGGGAGCTGCCCCTTCTTTATCTCGCAGGGGAGCATGATCGCATTCATGTCAAGCCGCTCGAAAAGCTTGTTATAGCAGCGCGGCGCATTTGTCTTTCCGATCGGGTCGCCTACGTTTAATACAAGTTCTGTATCAAGATTGAGCTTTACATTTTCCAGTTTCATACGCTACTCCTTCTTCCCCCCGAGATATACGCTTGTCAGCACATCGCTCTGGAGGAAATCTTCTCCTGTTCCGCTGACAACGATCTGGCCGGTATTCATCAGGTATGCTCTGTTGCTGATCTTGAGGGCCATCTTCGCGTTCTGTTCTACCAGAAGAACAGTGATTCCCATTTCATTTATTTTTTTGATAACATTAAACACTTCCGCGATTACCAGCGGCGCCAGTCCCATGGAAGGCTCGTCAAGCATCAGGAGCTGAGGGTCTGACATGATCGCTCTTCCCACCGCCAGCATCTGCTGCTCGCCTCCGGAGAGAGTTCCTCCAAGCTGGGTTCTTCTCTCGTAAAGTCTCGGGAATACTTCATATACCATATCCCTTAACTCTTTGTCCCTGGCTGCCGGTCTCTTTCTGAAGAATGTTCCAATATTTAAGTTCTCTTCTACTGACACATCGATGAAGATCTTACGTCCCTCGGGAACCAGGGAGATTCCCATGGGGACGATCTCATGGCTTTTCTTTCCCACCAGTTCTGTGTCTTTGAACTTAATGCTGCCGCTCTCGATCTTCACCATACCCAGGATGGACTTCATCAGCGTGGATTTGCCGGCGCCGTTGGCGCCCAGGAGGGATACGATCTCCCCTTTATTTATCTCCAGGCTGATTCCCTTTAAAGCCTTGATATTTCCATAGGAGGATACCAGATCAGTGATTTTTAACATTGTCTCTGCCATATTAATCCTCACTCCTTCCCAGATATGCCTCGATGACATCATTATTATTCTGAATCTCTTCCGCAGTACCATCCGCGATCCTGCGTCCGAAGTTGATTACTGTTATGTTCTCGGAAATCCCCATAACCAGCTCCATGTCATGCTCCACAAGCAGCACTGCCAGGTTGTAGGTATCCCTGATCTTGCGGATCGTCTCCACCAGCTCCTTCTTCTCCTGGGAGTTCATGCCTGCTGCCGGCTCATCCAGAAGAAGCAGCTTCGGAGATGTGGCCAGGGCGCGTCCGATCTCCAGCAGTCTCTGATGTCCGTAGGGGATGCTTCCCGCCTCATTGTCTTTTACATTGTCCAGTCCTAAGAATTTCAGGATTTCAAGGGCTTTCTGTCTCGTTTCCGCCTCTTCTCTCCTGCACATTCCGGGCCGGAACACAACGTTGAACATTCCGGTTTTTGTCTTGCAGTGGAATCCTGTCATAACATTTTCCAGCACGCTTGCCGACTTGAACAGACGGATATTCTGGAATGTTCTCGCGATTCCCAGCTTCACAATCTCGTGAGGCTTCTTCCCGCAGATGCTCTCTCCGCAGAAGATCACGTCCCCGGACGTCACCTGATATGCTCCGGTGATCATATTAAACACTGTCGTCTTACCTGCTCCGTTAGGTCCGATCAACGCACAGATCTGGTTCTCTCCTACTTTCAGGTCCACACTGTCAACAGCTGTAAGACCTCCGAATTTTTTCGTCACTTCTTTTAATTCAAGGATTGCCACGTCTCTCACCCCTTTCCTCCGGCCGCGTCACTTTTCTTGCGCCGTCTTATCCTGTCTATGAACTTCTCAATGTAAGGATATACGCCGCCCGGGAAGCGGAGGATAACGATCAGGAGGATCACTCCGTATATAACCAGTCTCCAGTCACCCAGGAAACGGAGTACTTCCGGCAGCACCTGCATGATAATTCCTCCGAAGATCGGCCCCACGACAGTGCCGAATCCGCCTACGATCGCGGTCCAGAGAATGATATTGGAAGTATTGTTTACAAATGTATCCGGGCTGACATACTTAATCATCATCGCGTACAGGCATCCCGCGATTCCGGAATAAACAGCGCTTAATACAAACGCTCTGATCTTATATGTAGTAACGTTGATCCCTGTCAGCTCCGCCGCTTCATTGTCCTCACGGATCGCAACAAACGCGCGGCCTGTCCTCGTCTTGATCAGGATATCCTCATATAAGATTCCGAGAATCACGAATACCATGATCAGGAAATAGAATTTGGTCAGCGTGTCAAATGAAAATCCGAAGATCACCGGGCTTTCAATCTCCAGAATTCCGGCTGTTCCGTTCGTAACCGGAGTCCAGTTGATCATAACGATACGGATGATCTCACCAAATCCCATGGTCAGAAGAGCCAGGTAAGAACCTTTTACTTTCAACGCCGGGACGGCCAGCACCGCTCCGACGATACCTGTTATTACCATGGAACCGATCAGACAGGCGAGAAACTGCATTCCGCCCCTTGTGTTCATGATGGCGGTCACGTAAGCTCCGATTCCGAAGAAGGCCGCCTGTCCCAGGGAGAGCTGTCCGGTAAATCCTGTCAGGACATTGATACCGATTCCGAGGATAATGTAGATGCCGATCATGTTGACGATCTGCATAATATACATATTGGGCGTAAGAAACGGGATTATGATGATAATAGCCGCAATAATCACGATCTTTGCCAGTAAAGATTTTTTATTTGTTTTCTTTGCCATAACGCCCTCCTCCTACAGTTTATTCTCAATCTTCTTATTCAGCAGACCCGTCGGTTTCACAAACAGTACGATAAATAAGATAATGAATGAAAAGGCATCTCTGTAAGCCGTGGAAATATACGCTGATCCAAGTGCTTCTACGATTCCGAGGATGATTCCTCCCAGAAGCGCTCCCCACAGATTTCCGATACCGCCCAGGATCGCGGCGGCAAATGCCTTCATACCGATCGTCGCGCTCATATCGACTCTGGCGTAAGTCATCGGCGCGATCATGATTCCCGCGATAGCCGCCAGCGCCGCGCTGATTCCGAATGTGAGGAATCTCATGTGCGTCACGTTTACGCCCATCATAGCCGCGCCCTCCGGATCAGAGTTCGCCAGCTGCATGCATTTTCCGATCTTTACCTTTGTAAAGAAGAAGTGCAGGCCCGTAATAATCACCAGGGAGATCAGTATAACCCCGATACTCTGGGGCGTGATCCTGAAATTTCCGATCTCGATCAGCGTCTCCGGGAACATGCTTGGGAAGAGCTGCGGGCTTGTGCCCCAGATAACCATTGCCGCGTTTCTCAATACATAAGACACACCAACAGTCGCGATCAGCAGGTTTACGAATGAAGTAAACTTAACTTTTCTTAAGATCGCTCTCTCCAGAAGGAATCCCAGGATCGCCGCGCTGATTACTCCGAGGGCAATTCCCACATACAGCGGGTATCCCATCAGCACAAATGTCAGCGTAATAAATGTACCAACCATCATAATGTCGCCGTGCGCGAAGTTCAGCATACCGAGGGATTTATATACCATCGTGACGCCGACCGCCATCAGAGCGTACAAACTTCCGTTTGTCAGGCCGTTCAATATCTGTTGAAAAAGCATTTATGCCACCTCCAATTCTGCACTTTAAGTGCCTCTTAACCTTTCACAATCACATGCTCGCCGTCCTCTATCTGGATGATCAGCAGGTCTTTGTTCATCTTTCCGTTCTCATCGAATGTAGTAACGCCCGTTACACCGTCCCAGCTCGTTGAACCGATGTAATCATTTAATACGTCGCTGTCCGTATAATCTTCCCCGTCCGCGATGCAGCGCTCTACCGCATCCTTGATAATATAGACAGCGTCATAGGACTGAGGCGCGTTCTGGTCATATCCCTCGCCGTAAAGCTCCGCGTATTTCCTGTCAAACTCCTGAACCTTCTCGTCCGGGTTCGCCGCGTCGAATGCCGTACTGATCATGATTCCATTGATAGACTGGCCGCCCAGGTTCGTCAGCTCCGGCGAGTTAAAGCCCTGCCCGATGACCGGGTACTCCACGCCGTACTGAATCATCTGCCTGCAGATCATAGCGACCTCTGTGTGATATCCCCAGAAAATGATGAAATCCGGATCCGCATTCTTGATCTTGCTCAGCGCAACGGAAAAGTCTGTGTCCCCTGAGTTATATACTTCATGGTCTACCATCTCCAGATCATATTCATCGCAGATCTGGTTTGCGATCCTGTATCCGCCGGTACCGAAGTCTGAGGATTCGTAGAGGATGGCAAATTTTTCCGCGCCATACTCGTCTACCATGTACTGCATAACATTGCGCATATGAAGTTCATCTGTCGCTGTCAGCTGATAAATATAATCGTTCCCCCCCTCCGTGATCGCCACGTTTGAGGAAGCCGGCGTGATCTGCGGAATGTGCGCCGCTTCCGTGATCTCCATGTTTGCCATCGTACAGGATGACGGCTGGCTGCCGATTACCGCCTGTACTTTATCCTGCTCCACCAGTCTCTGCATTGCCGTCACAGAGGTGGCCGGTACGGCTTCATCATCAATGGATACAAGCCTGATCGGAATCTCTCCGTTGATTCCGCCCTCTTCATTGATCTCATTTACTGCCATAATGGTCGCGTTCTCCAGAATCTGTCCCGAAACCGCAGAGGAACCGGACAGCGGCGCGATCAACCCGAGGGTAAAATACTCGCCGGACGCGGACTCCGGCACGATTACCGTTCCACCGCCGCCCTCTGAGTCGGAGCTCTCACATCCTACCACTGCAAGGCCCATAAGCAGGGCCATTGCAAATGCCAATGCTCTTTTCATGCTGTTCTCCTTTCTAAAATCGTTCCCTGTTCTTTTGGAAAGAAAGAGGCATGCCAAACGCATACCCCTTTCGTGAAAATACATTCCCTGTCGTCAGCGTTAATGCCCTGTTTACTTTGCAATCTCCGCAGTAATCTTTAAGAACTCGTCGATATCTGCATATGTATGGCAGTGCAGCGGAGAGATTCTGACGATTCCATGCTGATTGATTGAATTTACCTGGCGAGCGGAATAAAGGCTTGCGTCTGTACGCTCGTGTACTACAACTCCGTTCTTCTCATAAGCTCTGGAAGCGTCCTCACAGCTTAATTTGTCGAATACGATCGGAACGATCAGATCTCTCTGTGTCAGGTCGTCCATATCTACAGCTACTTTTACTCCCTCGATCTCAAGGAGTCCCTTCACTTCATCTGAGCCGTGAAGGAGTCTGTAGAGAAGAGCTCTCTCATGAAGCATAATTCTTGTCATTCCCTCTACATACAGCTCTCTCCTGTCCTCTGTATCCTGGAACTGTTTTCCGATCCAGCATACATAATCAAAGATCGCGCTCAGCATTGCGTACATTCCGGGCGCGCATCCGCCCATCTCCCAGTTGCTCTGCTTCTCTTCGACCAGTTTACGGTGCGGGAGGTTCATCACGCGCTCTGACAGCCAGCCCACTCCAAGTCCCCTTACTCCGCCGAACTTATACGGAGCGAAGTTCACACAGTCAAGCCCCCATGCCTTCATATCTGTCAGCCCGTGAGGCGTATGCTGAACGGAATCACAGACAATATACAGATCCGGTTTGATCTTTCTTGCCTCTCTCGCGATTGTCTCAATATCCAGGATGGCTCCCGTAATATTGGAAGTCATGATCACGCTTAAGAGACATGTATCTTTGTCGATCAGTTTTACAACGTCTTCCGGCGCTATGCTTCCTGTCTCCGGGTTTGTCTTTGCCACTCTTAATTCCTTGCCGTATTTCTTTGCCGGAATCGCGCAGCCGTCGAAAGCAGAAGGATGCTCCAGCGCAGTTGTAACAACATTTGTACCTGGCACGTTTGCGATAATCGCCTCTGAAACATCAAAGACTACGATAGACGCCGTCATAGATGTGGCGATGCATCCGCCCTCTGCGTTGAACATAGTAGAAATGTCCTTGCATGCCTGCGTGCGCAGAGAATCAAGGTAGTCAGAAGCAACTCCGCCGTGTCCTCCGCAGTTCGGAAGGTCATCCACTTTCTTAAATGCGTCGCTGGCTGCTTTCAGGCGGAAGGAACCACCGGAGTTGTCGAAGAAGAGTCTCTTCTTATCTGTAAACGGATCTATATCTACATGGTAATACTTGTCACGGATCTGTGCTGTAAGTTCAGCAGGCATAAGCTGCCCGTTTTTGATAGCTTCGCTGTTCATTTTTAATTCCTCTCTTTTATATGTTTATTAAATTATTTCTATATAATAAATACTTTTCTCAGGCCCGGCAGTACTTCCGGTATCTGCCTCTTTCCCGCCAGGCCCTATATCATATCATGGCTGTCGATGGGTGCGGTCAGTCAAATACCACCTGGCCGTGGTCGAAGATTACTTTTCCGTCAAGTTCGATCGTCGGATCCTTGAACATCATATCAATGTGAAGGATGAAGTCCTGGTTGTCTGTCTCGTTGTTCCCCAGCGCAACGTGTACATATCCGCTGCATCCCTCGTCTTCAAGCATCCTTCCGCAAAGAGATGCGTCCGGGTTCAGTCCGATTCCGATCTCGCCTACTCTGTACATTCTCGGATCGTAAACCTTTGCCAGTTCTTCCGCGAAGCGCTGAGCCTCTTCGCCGCCCTCGATCTTTGTAACGAAGCTGTTCTCTACATAGAGAGTGATTGGCTCTTTGAGGACGCCCATTGCCGGGTGTGTGATGCTTCCGTCTACAACGATCTTGCCGTGCGCGGTTCCCGGGATCGCTCCGGAGGCCATCTCAATGTCCGGAGGTGAGCATGTCTCGCCCGGATTTCTTACCATTCCGTACTGCGGGAAAAGTTTGTGGCCCTTGATGCTTGCGTAGTAGTCTGTTCCTGCTTCAGAAGTGATGTGGATCTGATCCCCGCCTTCCATTGCCTTTAACAGCTGGTCTACATATTTCCTGTCTGCCTCAAAGTCTGTGTATAAGCCGCCTCTCTCAAGCATCTCTATACTGTAGTCGCAGCAGTTTAAATCTCTGGCGCCTGCAGCACACGCGTCTCTTCTCGCATGACTGTGTGACAGTGAAAATTTCGTGGCACGAAATATGACGTCCGCTTTCAGCATTGCGGCTGCTACCAGCGGGGTTGGCTCCTCTCCATGCATTTTTCTTGGCTCCATCATAACCATTGTCTTATTCGGGAATTCCTCTGCCGCATCCCAGAGCGCCATACCGATCTCAAGACAGTCTGTATCGGTGACGATCAGGATATTTTCCTCGGGCTGACAATTCGCACAGATTGTCAAAAGCCTCCTGCATGCCTCATAAATCTTCTTCTCTGCCATTTTTAAACTCCTTTCGTTCCTTCGCCGCTGTGATCCCCGGATTCTTGTTTCTTCCTAATTTATTTTCCGGTTCACTGCTTCTGCATTCCGCAGAATCTATTTTCAATGTATATGGAATACATTAAAAATACCTGGCTGATTTTTGAAGCTACTCGAGTAACTATCTGGGTTTTTAAAAATGCTTTCTCAAAAAGCACTTTATATATTGTGGTTTTCTATGTACTTATATACATATTGCCCAGTTATTCTCACGTTTCAGCTTCTTTTTTGGTTGTTTTGTTTTTCTTTATGGGTGTATATTATCACTTTCAGTTACTCATGTAAATACTTTTTTCTAAAAAAATTATTTTTTATACAATCTGCCAAAATCTCAAATGTATTTTTTGTAATACATTCATAATATGGCTCTGAACCTACCTTATTATATATAAAGAAAACTCGTGTCACTTTAGTATTTTTAACAAATTTTGATTTTTTATTATTTTCCTATTTACTCCTGTAACCAAAAGTGCTATTCTTTAAAATATCTAATCACTATCAACGCCGTTTTAAAGATTCATCTTATTACGGCAGATTCAAATCACAAAGCATAAACCAGGAGGTAGCAAGTTGAAAGTAGGATGTGTAAAAGAAATCAAAAACAATGAGTTCCGCGTAGGTATGACACCGGATAATGTAAAGAGTTACGTTGCGGCCGGCCATGAAGTCTATATAGAGAAAGGCGCAGGCACAGGATCCGGATTCCAGGATGCGGAGTACGAAGCGGTGGGAGCTAAGATGATCGATACAGCAAAAGAAGTATGGGATACATCAGAAATGCTGATCAAAGTAAAAGAGCCCCTTCCGGCAGAATATCCGCTGTTCCATGAGGGCCTGATCCTCTATACATACCTTCACCTCGCAGCGGACAAGCCACAGACAGACGCCCTCTTAAACGCAAAAGTGAAAGGCGTTGCATATGAGACTTTATACGATCCGAAGCAGGGCGGTCTCCCTCTTCTCGCTCCGATGAGCCAGATCGCGGGGCGCTTAAGCGTACAGGAAGGCGCGAAATATCTGGAGAAGACATACGGCGGTGAAGGAGTTCTCCTGTCAGGAGTTCCCGGAACACCGAAAGCCAAAGTCGTAATCCTTGGCGGCGGAAATGTAGGAACAAACGCCTGCAAAATCGCCGTAGGAATGGGCGCGGATGTAACAATTATGGATATCAGCCTTCCGAGACTGGCTTACCTTGACGATATCTTTGGCGCGCGCATCCAGACACTTGTCTCCAACGACGCAAATATTGAGAACGCCGTAAAAGACGCAGATGTTGTAATCGGTTCTGTCCTCATCCCCGGAAAGGCAGCTCCGAAGATCTTCAAGAAGAAATACCTCAAAGAGATGAAGCCGGGCGCTGTATTCGTAGACGTCGCAGTTGACCAGGGCGGATGCGGAGAGACAACGAAAGTAACCTACCACGACGATCCGGTCTACATCGAGGACGGCATCGTTCACTACTGCGTAGGAAATATGCCGGGCGCTGTTCCGAGAACATCAACAATCGCTCTGACAAACGCAACACTCTCCTACGGCCTGCAGATCGCAAACAAAGGCCTTGAGAAAGCATGCGCAGAAAACGAAGTAATCTACTCCGCGATCAATACATATGATGGAAAACTGACATGCAAAAACGTGGCGGATAGCTTCAAAGGGTATGAATATACAGATATCCACACATTAGTGTAACGGCTATAAAGTTCACTAACACCCTACTACAGAACGTCCGAAAACAGTGACTATTTCTAAGGCGTATTCTGCGGGGATGGAGGACGGCTCAGGGCTTCGCTCCAGGGGATAAGGGAAACTAAAAAGCTGCGGCTGCGGATTAGATGCAAGGACAGGAGGAGAGCAACTCGCTTCGCTCAGACAATCTCCCCTCCTGTCCTAACATCCGCAGCCGCAGCTTCAAGTTTCCCTAATCCCCTTCCGAAGGCGCCCGTCGCCGTCCTCCATCCCCGCAGAATTTTTCTCGAAATGGGGCTGTTTTCTGGGCTTTTCAAGCCGGAAGTTAATGAATATATAGCTGGCATAAAAAGCAGGCGCGGCCGGAAGACTTTCGTAATGGGAAGCCTTCAGGCCGCGCCAAACTGCGCTTTACAGCTTATTTAGGCGATGACACTTCTGACAGGAAATGCGCAGGAAGCGGAGCGGGTGGTTTGAGCATACTTTCTGGGGAAGGGGACAGCCGGGAGATGTGACTTTGGAGG
>CALWTQ010000062.1 GCA_944384505.1 uncultured Mediterraneibacter sp. | reverse complement strand
TATTTATTATCAATAGCTATAATATAAGAACAAGTCATAGAGTCCTCCCATAGAACAGATAACTGCTAATTATCCTTCACTCCCCGTCTTACCCCTCAATGTGTTACACTACACAAAAAGTATGGAGGTCAGAGTAATGAACTATATGGAACAGGTGAAGAGCTATCTTGAATATTGTGAGTTTAGAAAGGAGCTGGACTGGAATACGCTAAAAGCATACAGGATCGACTTAAGGCAGTTCTTTGACTATGTACAAACGCACGATCCGGAAAAAGAAACGATAGAAGCTTATATAACCGAATTGCACAAGAAGTATAAACAGAAAACAATAAAGCGTAAAATTGCTTCAATCAAGGCATATTACAATTACTTGGAGGAGCAGGAAATTATAGATGTTAATCCATTTCGGAAAATTAAGGTGAAATTCAAAGAGACACTGATCCTTCCAAGGATTATTCCCCGTGAAGAGATCGAGCAGCTGTTGAATTACCTGTATGCGCTTGAGAATAAGAGCGATGAGAATACATATAAGTTCTGGCTGAGGGACACAGCAGTAATTGAAATTTTATTTGCCACAGGAGCCAGAGTGTGCGAAATATCCAATATTAAAGCGGACAGCGTTAATCTGAATACAGGGCTTATTAAAATTATGGGAAAAGGCGGCAGAGAGCGATATATACAGGTGGCGTCAGAGGAGATTTTGGACATTCTGAAGAAATACTATGATCGGAATTCAGAGGCAATTAAACAGAGCGGTTATTTCTTTGTAAACAGGAAAGGTGCCAGATATACTGAGCAGTCGATAAGACTGATGCTGAAAAAGCATACAAGGGCAGCAGGAATTACAAGAAATATTACGCCGCATATGTTTCGGCATTCGTTTGCAACTTATTTGATCGAGGAAGGTGTGGACGTCAGCTGTGTTCAACAGATCCTTGGACACAGCTCAATTAAAACTACTCAGATTTATATCCATATAGCGGCTGAAAAACAGGCAGAGATTTTGAGGGAAATGCATCCGAGAAACCGGATGGAAATAGTACGCGCGGCTTAAATATCGCCACAGTATTCATGTCATACTGTGAAAACAGACCGGCTCAGGCGGCGGTCTGTTTGGGCATGCTGATTTTAAGAATCGAGAAGAGGGGTATGGCTATAGTGATTCAACCGAAAGAATATCTGAATAAGCAGATTGCCTTTAAGGATAAGCAGCTCATTCCCTTATACCCTTGAACTGAAAGGGCAGCCAGATGGGCTCCGGGATTACCTGGAAGGACGGTACAATACGATTGTTGTCAAAGATATCATAAGCCGGAAGAAAATCACGGATACTATGATACTGAAAAGTGGCCTGCGGTTTTCCTATTTTTAGCAAATGTAACAGTTCAGCCCGCGCCATTCGGAAAACCGCACTGACATGCTTACTGCGGCTGCGCCGCTGTTTTCCTCATAAGCGGGCGCTCAGCTCATGAAGCTGCCCGCTCGAAAAATCATGCGAGCATGATTTTCTCTCCCAGACAGTTCCATGGACTGAACTGTTACTAGCAAATAATAAATCCAAAATTCTCATATTTACATCCCCAGTCAAGTCAATTATAATAAGCACATAAATGGCAGAAAAATGCCAGCAGTGTTTGTATCGCCGACCGATAAAAAGGCATATGAAGAAAAGAACAAAAGAAAGAAACCTAGCGGACGATCACATCCTGTCCCGGGAAGAGCGGATTAGGGAAAGCCGGGAATTCAATCTTCTGAGTGATGTGTTCCTGTCGGTGGCATTAGACGATGTGCCGGCCTGTCAGCATATCGTTCGTATTCTCACGGGAATTGGTGACTTGCAGGTGAAACAGGTGAGGACGCAGTACGTGATCGCAAGGATCAATTCCCGGACGGTACGATTAGATGTTCTTGCGGAAGACAGTGAAGGGAAACTATATCAGATCGAGATCCAGAGACAGGACACTGTAGATCATCCGAGAAGAGTGCGATATTACGGCGCATTGGCAGACAGTGAGTTCCTGGCAAAGGGAAGAGAGTATTATGAGCTGCCGGACAGGCTGCAGTTTTACATCAGCGAGAAGGATATCTGGAAAGAGGGGAAGACAGTTTATCCGGTGACGAAGCGGCTTGGTGAGGACGGGCCGACATATGACGATGGAGAACACATCTTTTATGTCAATGCGGAAATAGATGATGGCTCCAGGATCGCAAAACTGATGAAGTATTTTAAGACAGCAGATCCGGATGACAACAGTGAGGGAGATTTGTCAAAGCGGGTGCATTACCTAAAGTGCGAAGAAGGAGGCATAGATATCATGTGCGAAGTGGCGGAGAGAATTGAAGCGAGAGGAAGAGAACAGGGCGAAAAGATAGGAAGACAGAGAAAAGCGCGCATTACATCGCAGAATCTTTACCGGATGGGAATGTCTCCGGAGAAGATTGCCCAGGCGGTTGGGGAAGACATCGGCATGGTTAGACAGTGGCTGGCCGAAATAAAAAGCTGATCTATTAAGATTCTAAGAAAAGTATAGATTATGGCAGGGCCTCAGCCCTGCCTTTCTTATTTACTATATTTCCCCATCATGGACCGCATCATCTGTACGGTATGTTCGATCTGTTCCTGCTCCTCTTTACTTTTTCCTTCTTTCAGGATCTCCAGGATCAGGGACATCTCATCCGGGGAGAACCGGATTCCCTTCTTATTGGCGCTCGTGATCAGAGCCAGCATAACCGGGGCCAGATCCCGGCCGGACTTGCCGGAGGTTTTCTCCGCGGCCATCCGGATCAGCTCCAGCTTCATCGGATCGATATTTTTCATTGCCGGATTGTTCATCCATTCGTTCATGGTCATCATCTCCCTTCGGAATATTATATGGAACATTGCGGTCGTTTGAGACTGTGTCTGATGTAGTGTCCGGGGAAGTTTCGGCGGACTGCTCAATGAAGTCGCTGTACATACGGAACATTTCCTGCTGTTCAGGGGAGAGCATTCCGGAGAGCAGATCCATCGGATTGGCCGGCTCCTGGTTCTGCTCCTGCTGTGCCTGCATCATCTCCATAATGGACAGCATATTTCTCAAGTTCATTACCGTATCCAGCATGGAAGCCTGCTGAGGGGGCAGATAAGGGCGGAAACTGTTTAAAATGTCAAAGGGAGAGGGTGGCTCATCCCGGGCATCATCCGGAAATCCCTGCGCGCGGAGTCCGCCGGGCCGCCGGAACAGACGAAGTGTTTCCTGTAACTCTGTGAATTTGACAAAGGCTGCGAGCATCTGACGTCCGGAGGCCGGAGCATATGGAATAAGCAGCTTCATAAGCTGGAGTTCCGGCGATGTTACAAGTTCGTCAAAGGGGGTCATTGGACCCGGAAGATCTTTCTCCATTAAAAACAGCTCCAGGGTACAGCGTTGTAAATATATATGTCTGAGGAAATGATTTTATGAGTAGCAGTGCAGTTTTCCGAATGGCGCGGGCTGAACGGATACTTTTATGAACTTAGTGGAAAGATAGTCAAGGGAACTATTTTTTCAGGGAACCATAGAATAATATATGGAACAACAAAGGAAAGGAAGAGGAAACCATGTCAAGGAAGTTGATAATCGAAGGCAACGCTGTATACGAAATCGATGAAGAGTGCATGCTGAAAAAGCGTCTTGACAATGAGAAGGAAGAGAAAAGCAGGCGGGACGGGCATGGGGCTGAAAATGTTGTAAAACAGGATAAGAACCGATAAAAGAATTGCGTTTCGGCGAGCCGTCAGATGGGAGCTCATCTGACGGACGTTATGAAAATGGCAGAAGGCGCGCAGCCCCAAAGAAAAGGACTGCGCGCCTTCTGCGCTTTTAGCTGTGCGTTTTAAGGATCAGGGGGCAGAAGATCAGCATCCGCATCCGTTTCCGCCGAATCCATTTCCGCATCCGCCGCAGCAGAAGAGGAGAAGGATGATCCACAGGCAGCTGTCATTGCCGCATCCATTGCCGGAAAAAGCGTTTCCGCCGCATCCGCCGCAGCAGCAGAGCAGGAGAATAATCCACAGGCAGGAAGACATTCCGTTTCCGTTTTCGCATCCGCATCCACAGTTTGTAGCAGTTAAATCACTCATGTTAAATCCTCCAGTTGAGTTATTGTTTACAGTTCTATATTATGCAGGGAAAGAAAAGTGGTTACATTTCTTTCGGGGTGATGAGAAAGAGATGAGTAAGAGCAGGGAAGCAGGCAGGGACGAAAACGCCGGTGCGGGAATATTCTGTATTAAAAAGGAATATTTTATGAGATGGGTAAAACAGACAGTCGGATACTGGTGTGAAGATATAGAGCAGGGGAGCTGCCTTGGGAATGGAGTCTGCGCGGCTATTCTGGATACCGGGATATGCCGGCACCCGGATCTGAAAGGCGCTGTCCTGGAATTTAAGGATTTTACTGGACGTTCGCCGGATCTGTATGACGACAGCGGGCATGGCACTCATGTGTCCGGGATTCTGGCGGGAAGGGGCGTTGTTTCTTCCGGGTTTTACGCAGGCATGGCCCCGGAGGCGGAGCTGCTGGTGGGCAAGGTTCTGGATCACGAGGGGAACGGAAATGTGGAGAATGTCCTGAAAGGGATCGAGTGGGTTAAGAAATGTCAGGAACAATATAATGTAAGAATTCTGAATATCTCCGTAGGGACGCAGCCGGATCTGGGAGAGCGCCAGAAGAAGCTTTTTCTTGACGGAGTAGAAGATCTGTGGGACAGGGGGATTGTCGTGGTGGTGTCCGCGGGGAATTATGGACCGGGGAAGGGAACCGTAGCTGTCCCGGGAAGCAGCCGAAAAGTGATTACAGTGGGGGTGCCGGACACGGAGCTTCCGGCTGTGTCCAGGAGAAAGAGCCGGGTGAATTATTCGGGGAGAGGGCCGACAGGGAGCTGTGTTGTGAAGCCCGATGTATTCGCTCCGGGGACAGGGATTATAAGCTGCAATGCGCGGTACGGGAAACCGGGGCAGCATCCATATACGATGAAGACAGGCACATCCATGGCTACGCCGGTGGTATCCGGGGCTATTGCCTGCCTCTTGTCCAAATATCCGGATATGTCAAATGTGGAAGTGAAACTGAGGCTGCGGGAATCGTGCGTGAAAAGCCCGGGGACGGAAGCAGGATGGGGGATGCTGAATGTAAAAAATCTGATGCGGGCATAAATCGCAGGAATGAGGGAAAGCTTTTGGATTACAGCATAGAATAGCACCCGGCCTTTTCGGCTGAGTGCTATTGCATTTTCGTCCGTATTATCATCATGATTAGATGTCAAGACCTGAAAAGTCAATCTGAAAATTGTCATAAACGCCGTCTGGAATTACTGGGAGAAACAATCTCTATAATCCAATCCTTATCCTTTTTTAGTGTGACGGTAAAGGGAAGGTGGCAACGAATTCCCCCAAAGGTGGCTCACCGGGGGATTATGGTAATGTGGAAATGTAAATTCCAGATAGGTTTTCTAGTTTTCTATTCAGTGCCATATAATATATTCGATTTGCTACGATATCCGCAGCACGTATAAGTGTAACTTTCTTTGAATCACAAAATTCTAAATGAAGCCCTTGCATAGCTTCAAAAAGTGGAGGAAAAAATTTATCGTATTGCATATTATATGTACCAAGTTTAAATTCTTGTTCCAATCCCTCACGCAATTCATATCGACCGTTGGTAGCTGTAGAATGTTCATCATTATACAGAAAAATATTGTCAACACGCTTCCCTATTACTCCAGCATTTATTAACTGCTGCAAAGCACGTTTTAACCCGATTTTGTAGGCATAATCAAGATATCTCTGCTTATCTTTTTTGCTTGAAAAAATCCTGTCCAAAACATTTTTCTGATTAACAATAACGCCAAATTTTATTGCGCCTCCGACAGAACGGTATAATTTACCTTTTTCTTTGTTGGAGATACGACTCGCTTTCAACTCACCACCATCGGTATGCTTTCCTCTAAGAACCTTTTCAGCTGTGAGATACCGCCGGATATATTCATCTTTCTGTTGCTTTCCTAAAAAAATTAAGCCTCCATATACAAAAATTTCATTATGCGCCTTATCAAAAACGCCAGATTCGTCAGAGTAAATAAACAGATCCATATTTCCTCCTTAACGTAAAAAACCGCCTTGCGGCGGCCCCGTGGCCGGTGCCATCAAATGACACTTAAACGTAAATTCGGTGACACGGGTGTACAGCGTATCTCTACCTGCAATTGTATTGTATGCCACTTTGTGTTGCTTGTCAATTGTTTTACTTCTCAGAATTGTTAATTTTTTGTGTCATCTATATACAAGTCCAGCGCATCCTGCCGGGGCGGATATAAATATTGTCAGCCGGAATTTGGGCTAGGCCGCCACCGCTGTAACATTGGATACCTGTACTTATTTGACACGAGAATAAAAAGATAGAAAGTGATAACATCATATGGACAAAACACATAAACATAAGTTTGTCAAGAAAAAATACTTGACACCTCCATCCTGTTCATGTATGATAGCAAAGGTGACAAACATGAATGAGATTTTAGAACAGGCACTGTTATATGATTTTTACGGAGAACTTCTCACTCCGCACCAGAAGGAGATCTACGAGCAGTTTGTCTTGGATGATCTGTCTCTGGGGGAGATCGCCCAGGACGCCGGAATCAGCCGGCAGGGCGTCCACGACATGGTGAAGCGCTGCCAGAAAGCACTGGAAGGCTATGAGGCGAAGCTCCACCTGGTTGAAAAGTTTCTTTCTGTAAAGCAGAAGGTCGGGGAGATCGACCGGATGCTGGAAGAATGGGAGGAGAAGAAAGAGAATCCGGAGGAGATTGTGAAGAAGATCCGAAGGATATCAGCCGCGATCATAGAGGAGTTATAGTATGGCATTTGACAGCTTAACAGAAAAACTTCAGAATGTATTCCGGAACCTGCGCAGCAAGGGGCGCCTTACAGAAGATGATGTAAAGGCCGCGCTTAAGGAAGTCAAGATGGCGCTGCTTGAGGCGGACGTCAACTTCAAGGTGGTCAAGAACTTTATCAAGGACGTCCAGGAGCGGGCCGTAGGCCAGGACGTGATGAACGGACTGAATCCCGGGCAGATGGTGATCAAGATCGTAAATGAAGAGCTGATCAAGCTCATGGGATCTGAGACTACGGAGATCAAGCTTCAGCCGGGAAGCGCCATGACAGTCATCATGATGGCTGGTCTGCAGGGCGCCGGTAAGACGACCACAACAGCGAAGCTGGCAGGTAAGTTTAAGTTAAAGGGCAAGAAGCCGCTGCTTGTGGCCTGCGACGTGTATCGGCCGGCCGCCATTAAACAGCTGCAGATCAACGGTGAGAAGCAGGGCGTTGAAGTCTTCTCCATGGGGGATAAGATGAAGCCCGCGGATATCGCCAAAGCTGCGGTTCAGCACGCGGCGAAGAATGGGAATAATATTGTGATTCTTGACACAGCCGGACGTCTTCATATTGATGAGGACATGATGGCCGAGCTTCAGGAGATTAAGAAAGCGGTGGAAGTCCACCAGACGATTCTCGTGGTTGACGCCATGACCGGACAGGATGCGGTCAATGTGGCCGGAACATTCAATGAGAAGATCGGAATCGACGGTGTCATCGTCACGAAGCTGGACGGCGACACGAGAGGCGGTGCGGCTCTGTCCATCAAGGCAGTGACAGGGAGGCCGATCCTCTATGTCGGCATGGGGGAAAAGCTCTCTGACCTGGAGCAGTTCTATCCGGACCGCATGGCGTCAAGAATTCTTGGAATGGGCGACGTCCTAAGCCTGATTGAGAAGGCAGGAGCTGAGATTGATCAGGAACAGGCCATGCAGATGGCCGACAAGATGAAGAAGGCTCAGTTTGATTTTGACGATTACCTGATGAGTATGGAGCAGATGAAGAAGATGGGCGGCCTCTCCAGCATCATGAGCATGATGCCGGGCATGGGAGCGCTTGGCGGCAAGGGCAAGATGCCGGATCTCGACTCCGAGGAGAATGAGAAGAAGATGGCCCGGATGGAGGCCATGATCCTGTCCATGACGCCGGAGGAAAGGCGGAATCCGGATCTTTTGAATCCATCCAGGAAACACCGGATCGCGAAGGGCGCAGGAGTGGACATCGCCGAAGTGAACCGGATGGTGAAGCAGTTCAACGAGTCCAGGAAGATGATGAAAAAGCTTCCGGGGCTGATGGGAGGCAAAGGTGGCAGGAAGGGCAGATTCAAACTTCCCTTTTAACCATATATAAAAGAAAAATAAAAAACAGAGGTGAAAGAAATGGCAGTAAAAATCAGATTAAGAAGAATGGGACAGAAGAAAGCTCCTTTTTATAGAATCGTGGTAGCTGATTCAAGATCCCCGAGAGACGGAAGATTCATTGAGGAGATCGGAACATACGATCCGAACTGTGATCCGAGCGCAATCAAGGTTGACGAGGAAGCAGCTAAGAAATGGCTCAACAACGGTGCTCAGCCGACAGAAGTTGTAGGCAAGATCTTCAAGGCTGCAGGCATTGAGAAATAATTGATTTTCGCGGAGGTGCGCGTAAATGAAAGAATTAGTTGAAGTCATAGCAAAAGCCCTGGTGGATCATCCGGACGAAGTCTCAGTAAACGAGAAACAGGAAGGGAAAACCACGGTACTTGAGCTTCATGTCGCGGACGGCGATATGGGCAAAGTCATTGGAAAACAGGGACGTATCGCGAAAGCGATCCGCTCTGTTGTGAAAGCGGCTGCAGCAAAGGAAGACAAAAAAGTCGTTGTTGATATTGTATAGAAAAATAACGGCGCAGGTTATATCCGGGAACTCCCGGAATGAAAAAGAGGGACAGTCATAGTGATGAGACTGCCCTTTTCTTTTATCTGCCGGAAACGGTGTACTAGTACAGTGAAAAATAAATATCTGGCTATATCACGCAGAATGATTTCTTCATATGCAAGGCGGAGGAATGAGACGATGCGGTGGCATCGTCGATTGACGACAACGTAGCAGATGAAAAATCAGGCAAGTGATATGGCCGGTTATTTATTATCCACTGTACTAGTGTAGTGTATCATCAGAAAGGAAACAAAACAGATATGGAACAGTTTCTTCAAGTGGGAGTGATCTCTTCCACTCATGGAATACGGGGAGAGGTCAAGGTCTTTCCGACGACAGACGACCCTGCCCGGTTTAAAAAGCTGAAAAAAGTGCTTCTGGAGACGGGAAAAGAGCAGCTTGAATTAGAAGTACAGTCGGTGAAGTTCTTCAAGCAGTTCGTGATCGTGAAGTTCAAAGGCATTGATAATATAAATGACATTGAGAGATATAAAGGGAAAAGCCTCCTTATCCCCAGGGAGGACGCAGTGCCGCTGAAAAAGGATGAATACTACATTGCCGATCTGATCGGAATGGAAGTGCTCACAGAGGAGGGGCACTTTGGTGTTCTCAAGGACGTGATGGAGACCGGGGCGAACGAGGTTTACATTGTGGAATCAGACGAGCACGGCGAGGTGCTTATCCCGGCTATCCGCCAGTGTATCCTGGATGTGGATGTGGAAGAAAAGAAAATGAAAATCCGGCTTATGGACGGACTGGTTTAGCAAAAGGAGTGTGGAAGAATGCATTTTCATATACTTACACTGTTTCCGGATATGGTTATGGACGGACTGAATACAAGCATTATCGGACGGGCTGTGAACGCGGGCCTGCTGTCTGTGGAAGCGGTGAACATCCGTGATTATGCCTTTAATAAGCATCAGAGTGTGGACGACTATCCCTACGGCGGGGGAGCCGGGATGCTGATGCAGGCGGAGCCGGTCTATCTGGCCTGCGAAGCGGTAAAAGAGCGGATCGCTGCCCGCAGAGATGCGGGGGAAGAGCAGGCAGCAGCGGATAAAGCAGGAGAAGCGGCAGAGAAGAGAAATCCGGAATGCAGAGAAAATGGAAAAAGCCCCCGGGTGATTTATCTCTCCCCGCAGGGTCAGATATTCCATCAGGAGATGGCTAAAGAGCTGGCAGAGGAGGAAGACCTGATTTTTCTCTGCGGCCACTATGAGGGAATTGACGAGCGTGTTCTCGAGGAAGTCGTGACAGATTACGTTTCTATCGGAGATTACGTTCTCACAGGCGGGGAACTCCCGGCTATGGTTATGGTGGACGCCATATCAAGACTTGTGCCGGGGGTGCTTCACAATGATGTGTCGGCGGAGTTTGAGTCTCTCCAGGACAATCTTCTGGAGTATCCTCAGTATTCCCGGCCCGAAGAGTGGCACGGGAAGAAAGTGCCTCCGGTGCTGCTGTCCGGGCATCATGCCAATATAGAGAAGTGGCGCAGGGAACAGTCGATTTTAAGGACGTACGAGAGACGGCCGGATCTGTTTGAGAAATGCAAGCTGACAGAGAAAGAGCGGAAGTGGCTTGACGAAATGGCGCATTAGTGAAATGCGTGAGGGCAAAATGCGCGGGTAAATGTGGGGAAATGCGCGAAAATTGAGGCTTGCAATTCGAAGAAAAGTATGATAAACTACAACAGTTGTGAAAAGAAGAGCGATGGTCCTCTGGCACATTCATGTGTTAAGAACGTCAAATATGAAGGAGGTCACACAAAATGAACGAGATCATTAAAAAGATCGAAGCTGAGCAGTTAAAGGAGAACGCACCGCAGTTCAATGTCGGCGATACTGTAAGGGTACACGCTAAGATCAAAGAGGGAAACCGTGAGAGAATCCAGGTTTTCGAGGGAACTGTTCTTAAGAGACAGGGCGGCGGAGCAAGAGAGACTTTCACAGTGAGAAAGACATCTAACGGCATCGGTGTTGAGAAGACATGGCCGGTTCACTCTCCGCACGTAGAGAAGGTAGAAGTTGTCCGCAGAGGTAAAGTAAGAAGAGCGAAACTGAACTACTTAAGAAAACGTGTCGGCAAGGCTGCAAAGGTAAAAGAATTAGTAAAATAGGTAACTATGAGAGGGACAATTACAGATTTGTAGTTTGTCCCTTTTTTAAATCTCTGGGTGCCGCGGATGCAGTATGAGAAGCTGCGGCGGCATAAGAATGTGCGGAGGGAGTATGCAGGGTTTGGATTTCCGGAAGAAACGGAAAAGCACATCGAAAAGCAGGAGAAGAAAGCGGCATGGATCTGCTAAGAACAGTCTGCGTTTTGATACGGAGAAGAGCGGGCTGCGCTATGTAAAGGACCATGTGTACGGTCGGCGGAGCGTGAATGCTAAGGAAGCACTTCTGTGGGCTGTGGAGATCCTGATTGTATGTATGACGGCAGTGCTGCTTGTGGCTGCTTTCGGGCAGAGGGTCAGCACTGTGGGGGATTCTATGTCTCCTGTGCTCAGAAACGGCGATGTGGTTTTGGTTAATCATTTCATATATAATATCAAAAGTCCGGCGAGAGGAGACATTATTGTTTTCCGGCAGAATGAGAACAGTCACTATTCGATTAAGCGTGTGGTCGGACTTCCGGGGGAAACGGTTCAGATTACGGATGGAACGATCCTCATCAATGGGGAAGAGATGAAGGAAGATATTTATGTGTCAGATATTGTCTACGCAGGGACGGCCCAGGAACCGGTGGAGCTTGGCAAAGACGAATATTTTGTCATAGGGGATAACCACACGGCCAGCGACGACAGCCGGACGCCGGGAGTCGGGAATATAAAAGAAGATGATATATATGGGGAAGCCTGGTTTATTGCAAGTCCGTGGAAGGACTTTGGCTTCGTATAAAGGAGGAACAGAATGCATTTTCTATGGTATCCGGGGCATATGACAAAGGCCCGGAGAATGATGCAGGAAAATATAAAACTGATCGATCTGATCATTGAACTGGTGGATGCCCGGGTTCCGTTAAGCAGCAGGAATCCGGACATTGACGAACTGGGGAAAAATAAAGCGAGACTGATCCTTTTAAACAAGGCGGATCTCGCGGAAGAAGGAAAAAGTGATGAGTGGGTTGAATATTTCCGTGGGAAAGGATACTCTGCCGTTAAGGTGAATTCGAAAAAGGGCGGCGGAATCAAATCCATTCAGTCTGTTATCCAGGAAGCATGTAAAGAAAAGATGGAGCGTGACAGAAAGAGGGGAATCCTGAACCGTCCTGTACGCGCGATGGTCGTGGGTATCCCGAATGTGGGGAAATCCACATTTATCAATACGCTTGCCGGAAAAGCATGTACAAAAACGGGCAATAAGCCGGGAGTAACCAAGGGGAAACAGTGGATCCGGCTGAATAAAAATGTAGAGCTTCTCGACACCCCGGGAATTCTTTGGCCTAAGTTCGAAGACCAGTCCGTGGGATTAAAGCTGGCGTTTATCGGATCTATCAAGGACGAGATCCTGCAGACCGAGGAGCTTGCGGCTGAACTTGTGAAATTCCTCAGGGAAAGTTATCCCGGTGTAGTGGAAGGAAAATATGGGATTGAAGGCTCGGATGACGCATATGTCTGCCTTCGGGAGATTGCAGAGAGCAGACACTGCCTTGTCAGGGGAAGTGAGCTGGATACGGAGAAGGCTGCCTCCATCCTGCTGGATGATTTCCGCGGCGGAAGACTTGGGCGGATTACGCTGGAAAAGCCGGAAACTCAGGAAAGCCCGGAAAACCTGTGAGGAGGCACTGCGAATGAAAAGCATTATAAAGGAACTTCTGGGATGGATCGTTTTCATATTTATTGTGGTGGCGGCCTCGTGGGTTATTGTGACATTTGTGGGTCAGAGAACTCAGGTGAGCGGATCTTCCATGGAGACGACTCTCTCTGACGGGGACCAGCTCATAGTAGACAAGATATCTTACAGATTCCGTGATCCGAAACGGTATGATATTGTGGTGTTTCCTTACCGGTATGAAAAGAATACCTATTATATCAAAAGAATTATCGGCCTCCCGGGTGAAACAGTGCAGATCGTAAATGGCTGTGTTTATATCAACGGGCAGCCTCTCAACGAGCATTATGGAAATGAGGTTATGGAAGAGGCAGGCCTGGCCGCGGAGCCGATTACACTGGGGGAAGACGAGTATTTCGTGCTTGGAGATAACCGGAATAACAGTCAGGACAGCCGTGCGGCAAATGTGGGCGTGATCCACAGAAATGAACTGCTGGGACGGGCCTGGGTTCGGATTTGGCCGCTCAGTGAGTTTGGAGTGATTAAGCATGAGTGACAACAAAAGCATTGCCCGGATCAAAGAAGAATTTGAAGAGGCGGAAAAAGGCGGCAGTGAAGCCCTGAGCCTGCTTTATGAACAATATGCCGGGGACAGCCGCTCAGGTGTTCAGAACCTGATCCGAAAATATCAGAAAAAGGAAGCGGCGCTTGCGGCTGAGCGGGAACGCCTCAATGCAATGCGAAGCTACGAGCGTCAGTACGAGGACTGCGCGCTGATCTGCGGGATTGACGAGGCGGGAAGAGGACCTCTGGCCGGACCGGTGGTGGCTGGCGCGGTTATCCTGCCTAAGGAGTGTGAGATTCTGGGACTGAATGATTCAAAGAAGCTTTCTCCTGCAAAAAGGGAAGTGCTTTATGACGAAATTATGGAAAAGGCCAAGGCCGTGGGCGTAGGGATGGCTTCTCCCGCGCGGATCGATGAGATCAATATTCTCCAGGCTACATATGAAGCCATGCGTGAGGCTGTGAAGAATCTTGGGATCAGGCCGGATGTGCTTCTCAATGATGCGGTGACAATCCCCCAGATTACGATTCCCCAGGTCCCAATTATCAAAGGCGACGCAAAAAGTGTTTCCATTGCCGCGGCCAGTATTATCGCAAAGGTAACGCGAGACCGGCTGATGATCCAGTATGATGAGATTCTGCCGGGGTATGGTTTTGCGCAGCATAAAGGCTATGGATCAAGAGAACACATTGAGGCGCTGAAAAAGCTTGGACCATCGCCTATTCACCGAAGTACCTTTATCGGGCACTTTATATCAGAAGAGAGATGAGCTCCGATTCTGTGGTCAGCAGGAAGAGGGCAGCATCTGTGCGGAGATTTTTATGAGGAAAAAGAAGAATAAAAGGCACATCGGGGGCAGTTATGAGAAGGCTGCCGGATATTATCTGGAGCAGATGGGGCTTCGTGTTTTAGAATACAATTATATATGCCGTCTGGGAGAGATAGATCTGATTGCGCAGGACGGGGAATATCTGGTATTCTGTGAAGTAAAGTACAGAGAGAATGACAGTCAGGGATCTCCGCTGGAGGCGGTGGATCAGAAAAAACAAAACAAGATTTTCCGCTGCGCGATGTATTATCTGACAGAAAGGAAGATGGGCGATGTGCCCTGCCGTTTTGACGTGGTGGGAATACAGGGAAGTAGAATAACGTATATTAAGAATGCATTTACCGGGTGAGGTACATGGACAGGAACGACAGCGCTGCCAGACGAGGCGCATGGACTGGATAGCGTCCCATCAGGGTGTGATGCGTGAACAGAAAGGCGAAGCAGATGAGTCTCGGATTGATCTATAAAGATGACAGGCATATTTTTGATGAGGCAGGAACAGAAACTCCATTTCTGGAGTATCCTCTGCTGAAAAATACAGGAATCGTGCGGCACGGTTTTTCAACCAGGCTGGGAGGGGTGAGCACCGGATGCTTCTCTTCCCTGAACCTAAGCTTTGACCGTGGAGATGACCCAAAGGCGGTAAGGGAGAACTTCAGGCGAATCGGTGCGTCGATCGGGGTGCGCTGTGAAGACATGGTTCTCTCTAAGCAGACCCACACAACGAACGTGCGGGTGGTAACAGATGAGGACAGGGGCAAGGGAATTGTCCGTAAGAGAGACTACACAGACGTGGACGGACTGGTGACAGACGTACCGGGAATCTGTCTGGTGACTTCTTACGCAGACTGCGTTCCACTGTATTTTGTGGATCCTGTAAAACATGTGATCGGACTGAGTCATTCCGGCTGGCGCGGCACTGTGGGGAAGATTGGAAAAAAGACTGTCCAGACTATGGAGGACAACTTTGGCTGTGATCCGGGAAATATCCTGGCTGCGGTTGGACCGTCCGTGTGCATGGACTGCTATGAGGTGAGCGAGGATGTGATCTGTCAGTTTCAGAAGTCATTTCCCGAGGAGGACTGGCCCCGCCTTTTCTACAGGAAGCAAAATGGAAAATATCAGCTTGATCTCTGGAAAGCCAATGAGCTGATCTTTCTTGAGGCAGGGATTCACCCGGAGCACATAGCAGTGACGAATGTATGTACCCACTGCAACAGCAGGATTCTGTATTCTCATCGTGCTATGGGAGACAGGAGAGGAAATCTGTGCGCGTTTCTGGCATTGAAATAACAATAAAATTGGGATCTGATATAGCAGGAGGACGACTATGATTTGGAAATATATGTCAGGAGTTTCGGCGATGGCGGCGGCCGGGACAGCGGATGTGACAAGCGAGTCTGTGCAGGATGTGATTGAGAGCGCAGAAGCGGCCACAACAGATGCGACTAAGGAAGTAAATCAGCTCTTCCAGTATATTCAGAATCATGTGCCGGATCTGATTGCCTTTGGAATCAAAGTTGTTCTGGCGCTTGTATTCTTCTTTATCGGAACGAAAGTAATCAAGTGGATACGGAAAATAGTAAGAAGGTCAATGGATCGCACCAACGCGGACGCAGGAGTAGCGCAGTTTGTTGACTCCTTGTTAAAGTTCGGTCTGTATGCGATACTGATCTTTCTGATTGCGGCGAATTTCGGAGTGGAGTCGTCATCGGTCGCCGCGCTGATCGCGTCCGCCGGCGTGGCAATCGGTCTTGCAATTCAGGGGAGTATCTCTAATTTCGCCGGAGGAGTGCTGATCCTTCTCTTAAAGCCCTTTGCAGTGGGGGATTATATCGTAGTGCCTCAGGAAGGAATCGAGGGGAGCGTAAAGGAGATACAGATCTTCTATACAAAGCTGTCTACTGTAGACAATCAGACTGTCGTTGTGCCGAACAGTATCCTGACAAGCAACAGCCTGACTAATGTCACGGCAAGACCGGAACGCCAGCTGGATCTGAAAGTGGGCATCTCCTACGACTCAGACCTGAAAAAGGCGAAAAAGCTGGTGGAGGATATGCTCAATAATGATCCCTGTATCATACAGGATGAGGATATCAAAGTATTCGTGGATTCCCTTGGGGAAAGTTCTGTTGTGATCGGCCTGCGGGCATGGGTAAAGACAGAGGAATACTGGGCGACAAGGTGGAGACTCCAGGAAGAGATCAAGCTGACATTTGACCGGGAGGGGATTGAGATCCCGTATAATCATCTGGTGGTGCAGATGAAAAAGGAGCTATAATAGGACTCTGTTTCCCCTTGCGATATCTCAGAAGATCACATATAATAAGCAAGAAAGGAAGTGATAATATGAGTAGCAAAGAAAAAGCTAAAATGATTATCGATAAACTGCCAGATTATAAAGTTGAAAAGATTCTCTATTTTTTACAGGGTGTGGAAATGTCAGACGAAATTGACGATGATTTAATTTGTGAAAAAATATATCAGGATTATTTGAATGATACAGACCCGGAAAAAGACAAGATATATACGCTGGAAGAATGTAAGAAAGAATGGGGGCTTGCTTCCTCAAAATGAAAAAATGCGTATTGTTTCAGCTATTGAAAAGCTGCCCAATGGAGATGATATTAAACAGTTAAGGGACATGCTGGAATTATGCGTTTGCGTGTGGGTGACTATCGCATTATTTAGACTGTAGATAACGGCGGACTACTAATTATTGTAATTGATGTGGGAAACCGCGGAGATATCTATAAACGATATTGAATGCAAATGGCTTCATGGGGCATATCAATCAAAAAAATGTTGACAAATGTTAATCTTATAGTTATACTTGATCACGTACTCATTTGAATGTCTACCACAAACACATAAAGAAAACCCAATACAAGGAGAGATTAATGGGGAATTGTTAGAAAATTTAAAGTGGTAAATAATCTGCAGGAAAATCCTGGTGAATATATGGAAATCCAGTATTTCAGGACTTTGCAGAATAAGACAATCAAGAGCATGCCGGAATAGCTCAGTTGGTAGAGCACTTCACTCGTAATGAAGGGGTCGTCGGTTCAAGTCCGATTTCCGGCTTTGGAAAAAGCGCAACTCCTAGGGGAATGGAGTTGCGTTTTGTGCGTTGAAAGGAGGATAAAATGCATGAAACCATCAGAAGAGACAATCCGCCTGTTTGAGAATGACCGTTTTGCGACAGAAAACGGAGCAGTGATTGACGAGGTGGATAAGGGCTATGCAAAGTGCAGCCTGAAGATTGAAGACAGACATAGGAACGCCATGGGAGCTGTTATGGGCGGCGTTTATTTTACCCTTGCGGACTTTGCGCTTGCAGTGGCCAGCAACTGGGAAAAAATGGGCAGTGTTTCCCTGAATTCGGAGATCGCCTATCTGAGTCCTGCAAAGGGAGAGCGGCTGATTGCGGAAGCATCCTGCATAAAGAACGGCAGGACAACAGGATATTACCGGATCGACGTAAAAGATGAGCTGGGGACTCTGGCTGCGGCTGTAACTGCAACGACATTCCGGGTGAGTAAATAAGGAGGAGATCAGATATGGCAAAATCAAAGGTATATTTTACAGACATGAGAGCGCTTCCGGGAACGAATCTCCCGGAGAAACTGAAAAAACTGATTAAAAAGGCCGGCATCGGAGAGATTGATTTTGATAAAAAGATGACGGCGATTAAGATCCATTTTGGGGAGCCGGGAAATCTCTCCTTCCTGCGTCCGAATTACGCCAAGGCGGTGGCTGACGTGGTGAAGGAGCTGGGCGGACGCCCGTTCCTGACGGACTGCAATACGCTGTACGTCGGCAGGAGGAAAGACGCGCTGGAGCATTTAAGCGCTGCATATGAAAACGGCTTCAATATGCTCTCCACAGGATGCCACATTATTATCGGCGACGGCCTGAAAGGCACGGATGACATCAGCGTTCCGGTCGAGGGCGGCGAGCTGGTAAAAGAGGCGAAAATCGGAAGGGCCATCATGGACGCGGATGTGTTTATCAGTCTGAGCCATTTCAAAGGGCATGAGGCGGCAGGATTTGGCGGCTGCTTTAAGAATATCGGCATGGGCTGCGGCAGCCGCGCGGGCAAGATGGAGCAACACAACAGCGGCAAACCGTCTGTGGATCAGTCCGTGTGCGTAGGATGCCGTGTCTGTTCAAAGAACTGTGCTCACGGCGCGATCTCATTCCCGGAGAAAAAGGCTGTGATTGACCATGAGAAATGTGTGGGATGCGGACGGTGCCTGGGCGCATGTAACTTTGACGCAATCTACAATGAGAACGAGTCCGCGGTAAAAGATCTGAATATAAAGATGGCAGAGTACACAAAGGCTGTGCTGGACGGACGTCCGTCCTTCCATATCAGTCTTGTCATTGATGTGTCTCCGTACTGTGACTGTCACGGGGAGAATGATGTGCCGATTATCCCAGATGTGGGAATGTTCGCAAGCTTTGATCCGGTGGCTCTGGATCAGGCCTGTGTGGATGCCTGCAATGCGCAGACGCCGATGCCGGGAAGCCTCCTGGATGAGCGGATGCACGAAAAAGGCTTCTGCGATCACCATGATCATTTCCTGAATACAACGCCGGATACAGAGTGGGAGACCTGTCTGGAGCACGGCGTGAAGCTTGGACTGGGAAGCAGGGACTACAAGCTCATTGAAGTAAAATAAGAAGGAATAAGGAAAGAGAGGAAAAGGGGATGAAACGAGAAAAATTCGGTTCCCGGATCGGGTTTATTCTGATTTCGGCAGGATGTGCAATCGGTCTGGGAAATGTATGGAGGTTCCCGTACATTACCGGTCAGTATGGAGGGGCGGCATTCGTGCTGATCTATCTGTGCTGCCTGGTGCTTCTGGGGCTGCCGATTATGGTAATGGAATTCTCAGTAGGCCGCGCTGCGGGATGCAGTATTGCAAAAGCGTTTGACCGTCTGGAGCCACTGGGGACAAAATGGCACTGGTATAAATGGTTTGGCATTGCCGGCAATTATCTTCTGATGATGTTTTATACGACAATCGGCGGATGGCTTATCATCTATCTGTACAAGATGGCGGCAGGAAGCTTTGAAGGAATGAACGCAGAGCAGATCCAGGGAGAGTTCGGAAGCCTGATGGGACAGCCGGTGCTCATGACAGTATGCATGGCATTTGTTGTGGTACTGTGTTTTGGCATTGTAAGCCTGGGCCTTCAGAAAGGCGTTGAGGGAATCACCAAAGTAATGATGGTGCTTCTGCTTGCTCTTCTGATTATCCTGGCAGTGAGATCCATTCTTCTGCCGGGCGCGGGAGCAGGACTTGAATTCTATCTGCTTCCTGACTTTGGCAAAATGAAGGAGGCCGGGATACTGGAAGTCATATCCGCGGCAATGAACCAGTCCTTCTTTACACTGAGTCTTGGAATCGGAGCCATGGCGATCTTCGGAAGCTATATTGATAAAAAGAGAAGACTTGCAGGAGAAGCAGTGGCGATCACTGTGCTGGACACAAGCGTTGCCCTGATTTCAGGACTGATCATATTTCCGGCAAGTTTTGCGTTCGGGGTAAATCCCGACAGCGGACCGAACCTGATCTTTATCACACTGCCGAACATCTTCAACTCCATGGCCGGAGGAAGACTCTGGGGAGCCATCTTCTTCCTGTGCATGTTTTTCGCGTCTGCGTCCACCATTATTGCAGTGTTTGAAAACATCATCGCATTTGCAATGGACCTGACCGGATGTTCAAGGAAAAAAGCGGTAATCGTCAACCTGATCGCGATCCTGATCCTGTCCATGCCATGCGTGCTCGGATATAATGTATGGAGCGGATTCACGCCATTTGGCGAAGGATCAGCAATCCTTGATTTGGAAGACTTTATCGTGAGCAATAATCTGCTTCCACTTGGAAGCCTTATATATGTACTGTTCTGTACCACACGTTACGGCTGGGGATGGAAAAACTTCCTGGCAGAAGCCAACGAAGGAGAAGGACCCAAATTCCCTAAATGGGTACGCCTGTATGCAACCTTCATCATCCCCCTGATCGTAATCTTCCTGTTTGTACAAGGATATTGGAGCAAATTTGCGGGTTAGGCTCAAGCCGTGCGTAAAAAAAGAAGACAACAATCACCGTGCTTGCACGAGTGAGGGTTGTCTTCTTTTTTTACATAGGGCGCAGCCCGCGAGCGAGCTGGAGCACGAAGTGCGGAATCGAGCTGCACGGCTTGAGCCGGACGGAGGGAGATCAAGTGTATAGGGCGCAGCCCGCGAGCGATGCATTGACTGTTTTAATCTTAATGGCCGAGATTTATGCTGTACCTGCGTCCGCTTCTAGGCTATAATGAAAGCGGCTAACGACAGTCAAGAGAAGGCGCCCGCATGACAAAGCAAGCGCCGATTGGATAAAGATGACGCAGGAGGTGGGAAATTGCGGCTGCTTGTAATAGAAGATGAGAATGCATTAAGCGATGTAATCAAAGCTGCATTTATAGATGAGAAATTCGAGGTGGATCTGGCAGAAGATGGAGAGACAGGATACCTGCTTGGGAGCAGCGGAATTTATGATGCAGTGATACTGGACGGCATGCTGCCGAAAATGGATGGTTATGACGTGCTGAATAGGTGGAGGAGGGAAGAGATGCATACGCCTGTTCTGATGCTGACTGCACGCTCGGAACTGGAAGATAAACTGAAAGGTCTCGGTCTTGGAGCAGACGATTATCTGACGAAGCCGTTTGACATGGAGGAGCTGGTGGCCCGGATCAGAGTGATTACAAGACGCCAGGGAGCGGTGAGAATCGACTCTCTTGAATTCGGTGATCTCAGGCTTAATCTGGATTCAGGAATGATTCAGAATAAAGAAAATGATGATGAGGTCCGGCTTGGGAAAAAGGAGTTCCAGCTTCTGGAACTCTTTATGCGCAATCAGGGGCAGACCCTTCGCAGAGAGCAGATTGCGGAGAAGCTCTGGGGATATGACTGCGAGTCCGAGTACAATAACGTTGAGGTGTATATTTCCTTTACCAGGCGGAAGCTGAAATATATCGGATCAACGGTATCCATAAAAGCGGTCAGAGGAATCGGATACAGATTGGAGCGCATAAATGATTAAAAAGTTAAGAATACAGATCTGTGTTGTGCTCAGTACTGTTCTGATAGTGGTAGTCGGACTGATCACGCTGTATCTGTGCTGGGAAAATTATACGCATCAGAAAGAAGCGGAACGGATTTTTATAAATGAAATTGCCGGCCAGGTGTTGAACGGAAATGAAGCGGGAGGGCAGGATTCACTATTCTATGAGGGATTCCCTGTATATGTGTTCCGGAACAACGGAAACGGGATTGTTCAGACTGACGAAGCAATAGAAAACAGCCGGGAAGTCGGTCGTGATAAGGATAGAATAGAAAATAAAGAGATTAATTTATCTGCAAAGGCGAATGAGATCCTGGCGCTGGAACAGCAGGAGGGGGTCTATGAGAATTTCCGTTTTCTCTACAGAGAGCCGGTTCTGGTAATGTTCGATGAATCGGAATGGAAAGAGAATAATCTTGGAATGATACAGGGAATGGCAGCTGTTTTTTTGATTTTATCTGTGATAATTGTCGCTTTGTCGGCGCTGATTTCAGGATGGCTTACGCGGCCTGTCCGGCAGGCTTTTGAGCAGCAGAGACAGTTTGTATCAGATGCAAGCCATGAACTCAAAACTCCTCTTACGGTGATCAGCGCAAATGCACAGCGGCTTCATAAGGAGATCGGTGCAAACCGGTGGCTGGGATACATTCTGGAAGAAAATGACAGAATGGGCAGGCTGCTGGAAGAACTTCTGATTCTTGCGAGGATGGAAAATTCGTCAGTGGGAACAGAGCATACAGAATTTGACTTAAGCCGGGCATTGACTGGAGTCCTTCTCCCTTATGAGAGCGAGGCGTTTGAAAATGGAATTCACTTCTATATGGAGATCGAAGAGGAATGCCGGGTTACGGGGCAGGAAGAACATTTAAAACAGGCTGCGGTTATCCTTGTGGACAATGCCATTCATCATACCTCAAAAGAAGGGAGTGTGTGGGTCAGACTTTTTGAAAAGAAAGACAGGGTGATTCTGGAGGTGGCAAATACAGGAGAAGAGATCCCGAAAGAGGAGCGAAAGAAGATTTTTCAGAGATTCTATCAGTCTGATAAAGCTTTCGGAAGAAAAGAGAACAGACATGGCCTGGGACTTGCGATCGCTGACGCAATTGTACGGAGGCACAGAGGAAAGATAAATGTAGAGTGCAGCGGCGGAATAACTACATTTACAATCGTTCTCCGCAAGTAAATGTTCAGCTATAAAGTTCACTAACACTTTCTGGAAAAATGTGTCCGGAAGCGGAGCAGATATTTTGTAACGCGTATTC
>CALWTQ010000061.1 GCA_944384505.1 uncultured Mediterraneibacter sp. | reverse complement strand
GACCAGTCCGCAAACGGTACATACCAGGATGAGGTAGACCGTGAGAACCTTCAGAAGGAAGTTGCATCCCTGAAAGACGAGATCAATAGAATCTCTGAGTCTACGAACTTCAACGGAATCCAGCTGCTTGACGGAAGTCTTAGCGGCGGCGGAAATGTAGTTGGAAGCGTTGGACTCAGTAGCAGCAGGGCGACTACAAGCCTGTCAACATCGGCAGCATTTGTTACAGGTACCGAAGACTTCGCTGAAGGAGACACTGTAAGCTATACTGTATCCTGGCTTGAGAACGGAGAATCCAAGTCTACAACGGTTACTTTAACTGCTAAAGATCCAGAGACGCTGGTAGCAGCGGATGGGACAGAGTATACTGTTGATTCAGGTGCGGCAACTGCTGAACAACAGGTCGACGCTATTTTAGCAGAACTAAAGAAAGACAGCAGTCTGTCAAGCGCTTTTGATATGGCAGAAAATGCGACTGGAAATGCTATTCAGTTTACGGCAAAAACGACCGGCAGCGCCGGAGCTACTATCACAGCGCTTCAGTTAACTCCGTCCAGGGCTGATACGGTTGCCGCAGGCGGCGGAATCGATGCAAACGGAACTCCGGTTGTTGGAAAAGATGCAATGCAGATGCTTGACCTGTCAAATGTGACTGTTATAAATGCAACAGACACTGCAGCGGAAGCAGATGCAATAGAGGATGCTATCTTTGAGATTGGAGGAGAGAAATTCCTGCTTGTATCAGATGGTTCTACAGCTGCAAATCTGAAAGAAGTTGGTTCTGATGTGACGGTTATTGCATTAGCTACGGGTGGTTATAATGGGGCTGTTGATGCGGCAAATGTAGCAGCAACGATCAGCCGTGTGACCGGTATGGAGTTTGAAGTGGATACAGCCGGGGATCCAGGAGCAGGAATTAATCCAAATAGCATTGTCTATAAAGGAACTGAGACACTCAGCAAGTCCGGGTCGGGCCTGGAGCTGCAGATTGGTGACACCTCAGATGACTTCAATCAGCTGACTGTTGCGGTATCCGCTATGGATACAGCGTCCCTTGGCATTGCTAATGTAGATGTCAGCACACAGGCAGGCGCACAGGCGGCAGTGGATGTGATCAAAAACGCGATCAACATGGTATCCTCTACTCGTGGTGATCTCGGCGCGATCCAGAACCGTCTGGAGCATACGATCAATAACCTGAGCGTGACAACAGAGAACATGACAGCAGCAGAGAGCCGCATCCGTGACGTAGATATGGCGGAAGAGATGATGGCTTACACGAAGAACAACATCCTGGTACAGGCTTCCCAGGCAATGCTGGCACAGGCCAACCAGATCCCTCAGGGAATCCTTCAGTTATTACAGTAATACAGGACTGTATCCGGAAGGGAATATTTCAGGGTATCCGGCAGATGCCGGATACCCTGTTTTGTTCTGTCTGTATGCGGTTTCGAAATGCAGGAGGATGAAAGAGAGCAGCAGAAGGAGTGAAAGATGAAGAAGAGATTGAGACTTTCCCAGTGTATGATTGTGAAAAATGAAGAGAAGAACATCCGGCAGGCTCTCGGATGGGCCAGGGGGATCGCCTTTGAACAGATTGTGGTAGATACGGGGTCATCCGACCGGACCGTGGAGATCGCTGAGGAGATGGGGGCAAAGGTGTACCACTTTGAATGGATCGATGACTTTGCCGCGGCGAAGAATTACGCTATTGAACAGTGTTCCGGAGACTGGATCGCTTTTCTGGACGCAGATGAATATCTGACGGAAAAAGACGCGGGACGTTTGAAAGCGTTATTGGATAGAATTACTTTGAAGATGGAGAGAAGCCGCTGGCCCCACATTATCCGCTGCGCCTGGGTACAGCTTGGAGGTGACGGGAAACCCTTTGCCGTGTCCGGCCAGGACCGGATTTTTCAGAACATCCCAACTCTCCGGTATCAGGGAAGAATTCATGAACAGGTGACGCTTCTGGACGGAAAGAAACTGACGTATCTGGACGCCCAGGACAAGGTATCCATCCTGCATACCGGATATATGGAACAGGTGATGAAAGAGAAGGACAAAGCTACGAGAAACCGGGTGCTTCTGGAAAAAGAAGTGGAAGAAAACCCGGAAAACTACAATGCCTGGTCCTACCTGGGGGACGCCCTTTCAGCGGAAGGGAAATACCGTGAAAGCAAAGAGTGCTTTAAGAAAGCCCTCCGGGGGAAAGTGCCGGGGCAGATTACAGGAGAACGGTTCTGGAGCGCCGGCAAAAGCCTTCTCCGTCTCTTCTGGATACATCCGGAGTTAGTGGATTCGGAAGGGGAAATACAGGACGTGCTGGAGCAGATTGGCTACCCGGATACGGAAAACCCGGATATCTATTACTTCCTTGCCCTGTACTGCACGAAAAAAGGGGATTATGAAAGGGCTTACAGTGAAATGGGAAAAGCCCTGACTCTGGTGGATCATTACCGGAAAGCAGATACCGTCTATCTCAGGGGGGATCTGGAGAGCGCCTTCCGGAGTATGGCCGCTGTCTGCCAGAAATTGGGAAAGAAGCAGGAGGTCGTTCGCTACGGCGTCCTGGCCCTCCGGCTGAACCGTTACCAGGAGGAGGTGCTTACAGAAATCCTCTCCCTTCTGCGGGATGAGCCGGGGGAAGCTAAGGAAGCGGAAGGAACCTGGCGTTTCCTCGGTGGACTTTATGATCTTGCGAATACAAAAGACCTTCTTTTCTGCTATAAATGCGCGAAGCGTGTGGGCTTCATAGCCCTGGAGGAGAGAGTGCTGGAAGCCCTTCCCGAGGAGGAGCGGAAGGATCTGCAGAGAGGGATACAGGAGTCGGCGGATCTCACCCTTCCCGGTGATACCCTGGGGATTGTTGTCCGCAACCAGGTGGACCGGACGTTTGTCCAGTGGGCGGTTCATATACAGGACACGGCAGAGGAGAAGCTCCTGGAAGAGATGAAAGACGCGCTGGGACAGTGGAAGAAGGGGCAGTATGCGAATTATGCCCGGTATGTGGAATACTTTGGGAAACACCCTTTCTGGGGAAGCCTGAAGCCGGAGGCAGAAGATTACGATACGATGGCGCAGAGGGCACATATGCTGAAATCCCATCTGGAGGATCTGGCCTGGCTGTATCGGAGACTGGGAGATTACACCTCCAGGGAGATACTCCTTGCTGTCTGCCGGAACTGGACAGACCTGGATACAGAACTGCTGGGGAAGATGAAGGCAGGGGGGCAGAAATACTTTGACCTGGACTTGGTTCCCTCCGCAAAAGGGGAAATCTTTGTGGATACAGGAGCCGCCACGGGGGATACTGTCCTGAGCCTGCTTCATACCTATGGGATGGATTACGGGAAAATCTATGCCTATGAGACGGAGGAAAAGAAGGTCATTTACCTGGAGAGAAACATAAGCCAGCTTCCCCGCGCCCTGTTCCGGAATAAAAAATTGGGGAGCACGGCAGGAACTATGGCGGAGGGCGCCACAACCCTGGATGAAGATATCCGGGAACCGGTCACCTGGATAACAATCAATGCAGGAGGGGAAGAATGGGACGTCCTGCAGGGCTGCCGGGGCCACATTGCCCGGAACAGGCCGAAGCTGTCGGTATGCGTGCATTATGGGTATGACGCAGTCTGGAAGATTCCGCGCCTCATTGACAGCATGGACCCCTCATATAAATTATATCTTCGCTATTACGGGGGCAACATGTTCCCGACAGAGCTGGTGCTGACCGCACTGCCGGGGGAGGTGCAGCCATGATCCGGAATACCGCAGGAGGGGAAGGGCTCCTGGATGCGCTTTTCGGCCTGAATGAAGCCGCCCTTGCCCTTTACCATTCCCTCCAGGATGAAACGGGGCATGGGACGGAGATCTCCGGGCAGATGTCCGCCTCTCTGGATCAGATGGAAGCGGACGCGGCCGCCCTGAACCGGGAGGAACCTGCCCTGATGACAGAAAATATGTACCGGAATATCAAAGCTTCTTTTGGCAGGGTGGCTGCCCTGGCCGGGGAAGGGGAGGTTTCCCTGGCCTGCCGCAAAATTAAATATGAGCTGATCCCTTTTATCCTGGACTGCTATACAGACCTGTATTTCTTCGGGTTCTGCTATCCGGACAGGGAAAAGATGCACCGGTATTATGAAAAGGAGATGAAGCAGCTTTGCCCGCCTGCCCAGCCTGGGCCTGACGGGCAGTGGCCTTTTGAAGTCTCCATTGTGGTATCCGCCTATAATAAGGAGGAGCACACCAGGCGGTGCCTGGAATCCATCCGGGCTTATTTCCCCCGTGAGGTGAGCCATGAACTGATCCTGGTAAATACCGGGTCCACGGACGGGACAAAGGAGCTGTTTGAATCTTACCATCCCGATAAGCAGATCGATATGGAATGCATGGTGAAAGGGTTCCAGGTGGCGGCCCGTGCAGTGGAGGGGAGGTATATCCTCTTTATCTCCAATGATGTGATCCTGACGCCCCGCGCGGCGGAAAACCTGCTCTCCTGCCTGCGGTCAGACGAAACGGCCGGCTGCGTGGCCCCTACATGCCCCAATATAGCCAACTGCCAGACCATACCGGCAGAATATCACACTCTGGAAGAAATGATAAACTTTGCCGGTGAAAACAACCGGCCGGATCCCGCCCGCCATCACCAGAGGAGCCGCTTGAACCCGCCGGTGCTGCTGGCGCCCAGCGATTCCCCGGCCATGTATACGTTCTGGGGGTACTGGTATCCCAATTCCCCGGACCGGTTCCTGGCCTTTACGGATGACCTGATGGCCATGGTGCTCCGGGAGGAAGGGAAAAAGGCGGTGCTGGCCCTGGATGCCTATGTGTACCACGCGGGGAGCGCAACCGTGAAAGATATCATAAAGGAGCGGGATTTTTACAGCAGGGGGCGGAAAGAGTTCCAAAAGACCTTTGGACTGGATCCCTGGGGGATGGATTTCTGCTATTCCGCAGACGTGGTGAAGGAACTGGACCCTTCTGAGACGGGGAGGGCGGATATCCTGAGCATTAACTGCGGGCTGGGGGATACTCCTCTTGCCATCCAGAACCGCCTGAGGGAAAGGCATAACCGGCAATGCTGCATTTACGGGATTTCCACCTCCCGACGGATGCAGAAAGAGCTGCCGGGGATCTGCGGGCATGTCATCACGGAGCTGTCCCTGGAAAAGGCGCTGAAGAAGCTGGGGAACAAGAAGTTCGCCTATATCGTGGTGGGGAACAGCCCGGCCCTGCCTATGCCGAAGAAGACCCTTCCCCTGATACTGGAACACCTGGAAGAAAGGGGGCGGCTCCTGCTGTTCTCCGGAGGAGAGAGGGAGATCAGGCCCCTGCAGAGGGTGTACACATCCGGGAACTTGAACGGCCTGGGATACTGGAATATCTACCAGAAACCCGGGGGCAACAGGAAAGGGCCGGACATGGCTTATTACAGCTACGTGCGCAGGGACGTGGTGTCCCTGATGGACGATCCGGAAGACAGGGCTGTCCGTGTGCTGGAGCTGGGATGCGCTTCCGGCGCAACACTGGCCTATATCCGGGAGAGGTATCCCCGTGCAGAGACCTGGGGCATAGAGCTGAACCCGGAAGCGGCGAAGCAGGCGGAGGGAAGGGTGGACCACTGTTTCTGCGGCAACTGTGAGGAGATGGAACTGCCGGGGGAAGACGGAAGCTTTGACTATATCCTCTGCCCGGATGTGCTGGAACATCTGCTGGATCCGTGGAAGATGGCGGGACGGCTGAAACAGAAGCTGAAAAAGGGAGGCCTGCTGATCTGCAGCGTGCCGAACGTAACCCACTGGAGTGTGCTGATCCCCTATCTGCAGGGAAAATGGGACTATCAGGATTCCGGGATCTTAGACCGGACACACCTGCACTTTTTCACCTATGAGACAGCGCTGGCGCTGTGCGCGCCGGAAGGGATGAAGCATGAAAAGACCATGGTGACAAAGACAGCCATGCCGCCCGGGTGCAGTGAATATCTGGAAAAGCTGAAAGGCCTCCCGGGAGTGCAGGAAAGAGAGAGGATGGAGGCGTACCAGTATCTGATCGCTTCCCGGAAAGTTTAGGAGCATTGGCCTGTGTAATAATAACTGCGGATACAGGATGAACGGAAATTATGTGGAGCTTTCTGATCAGATCAAAGTTTTAACCGGCACAGTCAATTCTATGAAAATGGACAGCGGCACGTTAAAAAGCGTGGTTTTACTGACTTCTGATCTGCAGAAAAGGGTGACGGCTCTTGAGAAAAAAGTATCCTGATATCCTGAAGATCCGCGCTGAGGGAAAGGAAAAGCTGGAACATAGATGATCCCGCACAGGGGCAGACAGATCTATATGGGTCATGTCTGCCCCTGAAATTTATCTTCAACAAGAGTCGGGCATTGGTTTGACTCAGACGGAGGCAGGCTGCCATATGCAGAAATGCTGATTTTCAGAATTAAATAATTGAAATAAAATGAAATAATATATTTCGATTTATGAAATGAATAAAGATTTGCCGAAAAACAGGATACTTTTTTGAGAGTTTTGGCAATAGAAATTAACAGCCCATTGATCTACAATATCTATAGCCAGAAAATTCAGGAGGTAATTAAGAATGAAAGTAGGATTTATAGGACTTGGAATAATGGGAAAACCGATGAGCAAGAATCTGTTGAAAGCCGGGTATGATCTGGTTGTCTGCAACCGCAGCCAGGGGGCGGTCAGAGAACTGGAAGAACTTGGAGCGGCATCGGCGTCCTGCGGTGCGGATGTGGCGCGTCAGTGTGACGTGATTATTACAATGCTGCCAAACTCTCCGGATGTGCGGGACGTCGCGCTGGGCGCCGGAGGAATTATCGAAGGGGCAAAAGAGGGAAGTGTGTTGATTGACATGAGCTCCATTGACCCAACGGAGAGCAAGGCAATTGCGGCGGAGCTGGCAAAGAAAGGCATTGATATGCTGGACGCTCCCGTATCCGGCGGAGAGCCGAAGGCAATTGACGGGACAATCTCCGTTATGGTCGGGGGAAAGAAAGAGACCTTCGATAAATATTATGACCTGATGATGGCCATGGCGGGCTCTGTCGTATATGTCGGTGAGATCGGCTCCGGAAACGTGGCGAAGCTTGCGAACCAGATCATAGTCGCTGTCAATATCGCTGCAGTGTCAGAGGCTCTTACTCTGGCGAAGAAAGAGGGCGCTGATCCTGAGCTGGTATATCAGGCGATCCGCGGCGGCCTTGCAGGATCAACGGTTCTGGACGCGAAGGCTCCGATGATGATGGACAGAAATTTCAAGCCCGGATTCCGTATCGAGCTTCACATTAAGGATTTGAATAATGCGCTCAATGCTTCCCATGCGGTGAACGCGGCCCTTCCTCTCACTGCAGAGGTGATGGAGATCATGCAGGCTTTAAAGGCGGATGGGTGTGAGAAAGAAGACCACAGCAGTATTGTGAAATTCTATGAGAAGATTTCGAATGTCACGGTAGAGAGAGGAGCAGAATAACAGTCCTCCCCTCTGCCCGGAGGCACAGACAGGAGAAAGGGAAATATATTATGTCGAAAATTGCAGTGCTGCTTCCGAGAGAATCTATGCTGGAACAGGCCAGGAAGGTGATCCGTGAAGAAAACATGGATATCAGTATCCTGAAAGTGATCAAGACGTCAGACGCTGTCTATGAAGCGAGAAATGCCGTGGCGGACGGCGCCGGGATCATCGTTGCAAGGGGTGTGCAGGCATCTCATATCAGAGATTATACAGATATTCCTGTCGCTGAGATTGAGAGCAGCGCCCAGGAGCTTGGACTGCTGATAAAGAAAGCACGGCAGATACTAAAGAAGGAGCATCCCGTAATTGCTGTCATAGGCTACAGAAATACATACAGCGATATGTCGTATTTCGACGAAATCTTTAATATCAGGCTGAAAACTTATTTCTTTGACGAGATCGGAGAGGCGGAGTCAGCAGTGAACCGGGCTGCGGACGACGGCGCGGAGCTTGTCATCGGAGGCGACATTGTCAATGAGCTGGCAAGACAGAAGGGGATTCCGGGACTTTTTTTAGAATCTACAGAGGATTCGATCCGCAATGCCCTGAAAGTAGCGCAGCGCATGAGTTATACCGCGGAGGTGGAGCGCAATCATATCGCTCAGTTTGAGACGCTGCTTGACACATCTTTTAATGGGATTATTAAAATCGACAGTTCAAAGCGGATCACAATTGTGAACCAGCCTGCGGAAATGATCCTGGGAGACAGGGAGGAAAGCCTGACGGGAAAGAAACTTCAGGACGTGATTCCCCAGCTGAGCGAGCCTCTGATTGATTCTATACTAAACGGCGCCCGGGACATGACGAGTACAACTGTTTACATAGGAGAGAACCCGCTCATGGTTACAGCGGGACCGATCCGCGCGGAGGACGAGATCACCGGCGCGATTCTCTCCTGCAGCAGGCTGACAGGTATTTTGAGAACGGACAGGGACAAGTCAGGAGCAATATACAGGAAAGGCTACCGGGCCAGGGCTCATTTTTCTGATTCGGAGATGAACAGCTCGGAGATGAGACAGTGTGTGGATATGGGGAAAATATTTGCGCTCTCTTCAAATCCGGTTCTGATCTATGGCGGATCAGGTACGGGAAAAGAGGCGTTCGCCGAGTGTATTCACAATAATAGTGCATATAAGGCCGGACCTTTTGTAAATGTGAATCTGGGCGGCATGACAGAAGAGATGCAGATGGAGAGGCTGTTCGGCAATCCCAAAGCGGACGACGAGACATTGAAAAAAGGGGCGCTTTCAATCAGCGATCAGGGAACCCTCGTGATCTCGGAGGCGGAAGGTCTGTCCATGCCCGTACAGTATAGGCTGTACCGCGCTCTTCGGCATAAGACTCTAATTCAGAATGACCTGGAGAGAAGCCAGATTCTGAATAACCGGATTATCGTCACTGCGTCAGAGAATCTGGAGGACCGGGTGAGAGATGGGGAATTCAGAGAGGATCTCTTTTATCTGCTGAACAGTCTTGTAATCCGGATCCCGCCTTTAAAAGACCGGAAAAAGGACATTGAGGCTATAGTGATCCGGGCAAAGAAGCGGTTTGCAGAGAAGTATTCCAGATTCCTTCGTTTTCCGGAAGACGCGATGGAAGTCCTCTTTCAATATGACTGGCCGGGAAATGAGAATCAGCTGGAGGCATTTCTGGAACGGCTTTTCCTGACCGCTCCGAAGAAGACTGTGAGCAGCGCATATGTGCGCCAGCTGCTGGAAGAACTCTATCCCCGGAAGATCCGCAGAGCGGACGGAACCCAGGTTGTTTACCGCGATCCGGAGGCAGTCCGCCTGACGGAGGTGCTAAAGCAGTGTAACGGCAGCCGAGCGCGGGCGGCAAAAGAGCTGGGAATCAGTACAACGACTCTGTGGCGGCGCATGAAAAAATATGGGGTTGACACCCAAGGCAGTCAGCCGGGAAAGTGATCTGCCGGCTGCATGACTTAAGTAGTGGAATATGTAGAATATAAGGAGGAACAAGGAGGAACTAAGTATGGAGGCGCAAAAGAAATCTCTCGTTGTCCAGATCAGCGGCAGGGACAATGTAGCGATTGCGGTCCGTGAGATCCCTGCCGGTACAGAGGTCCGGGAGGGACTGACCGCAAACCACGATATTCCCCAGGCGCATAAGATCGCTCTCGAGGATATCGGGGCAGGAGATCCGGTCATCCGTTATGGCGTTGTGCTGGGATATGCCAAAGAGCCGATCAAAAAAGGAGACTGGATCAATGAATTTATGCTGGATCTGCCAGAACCGCCCTCAGTGGAGCACATGGAATGGGGGAAAAATATCGTGACAGATCTGCCGGAACCTCCCTGTACCACATTTGAGGGATACCGCAATCCGGATGGAGGATATGCAGGCACGAGAAATATTCTCGGGATCAGCACAACAGTACAGTGTGTAACAGGAGTGCTCAATGTGGCAGTGAAGCGGATGCGGGAAGAACTTCTGCCCAAGTATCCCAATGTGGACGATATTGTCCCTGTTAATCACGCGTATGGATGCGGAGTTGCCATCAATGCGCCGGAGGCGGTTATTCCGATCCGGACATTAAGGAATCTGGCAAAACATCCGAATTTTGGAGGTCAGCTTATGGTTGTGGGCCTCGGCTGTGAGAAACTGACAGTTGAGATGCTTCTTGATAAGGCGGACATTACGCCGGAAAATGTAATTATTCTTCAGGAGCAGAAAGGGTTTAACGCTATGATTGATGCTCTGATGGAGATGGCGGATAAGAAGCTCCAAATCTTAAATCAAAGAAAAAGAGAGACACTGCCGCTGTCTGATCTGTGCATCGGCATGCAGTGCGGCGGAAGTGATGCATTTTCGGGAGTGTCGGCCAATCCGTCCGCAGGATACGCCGCGGATATGCTGGTAAAGGCCGGATCAACGGTGATGTTCTCAGAGGTGACGGAGGTACGAGACGGCGTACATTTTATCGCGGAGCGGTGTGTCAGTGAAGAAGTCTGCCAGAAACTCGCAAAAGAGATGCAGTGGTATGACCGCTATCTTGCTGAGGGCGATGTGGACAGGAGCGCGAACCCGACTCCGGGAAATAAAAAGGGCGGCCTGTGCAATATCGTGGAAAAGGCGATGGGGTCCATTGCGAAGTCGGGAACATCTCCGATCGTAGAAGTGCTTTCTCCGGCGGAAAAGCCCACAAAGCACGGCCTTATCTATGCGGCTACGCCGGCCAGCGATATCGTGTGCGGGCCGTGTCAGCTCGCGTCAGGCATCACCCTGCAGGTGTTCATGACCGGAAGAGGGACGCCTTACGGACTGGCAGCCGCGCCTGTAATCAAGGTCTGCTCCAGGAACGAGATGAAAGAGATGTGGCAGGATCTCATTGATGTAAATGCGGGTCCCATTACAACAGGCGACGCCACAATCCAGGAGATCGGCACAGAACTGTTTCATAAGATTATTGCGGTGGCAAGCGGAAAAGAGAAGAGCTGCGCGGAAAAGTACGGACTTCACAATGATCTGTGTATTTTTAATCCGGCGCCGATTACCTGATTTTTCAATGTACTGGTACACGGAATAATAGCGGAGGAGGAGAGAAACTATGGCATTTGTACCAAGAGGAGTCATCCCGCCGATCATTACACCCCTGACGGATGACGGAGAAGTAAACTATAAAGTGATGAGGCAGATGGTGAATCATTTGATTGATCAGGGGGTTCATGGACTGTTTCCGCTTGGAACTACGGGTGAATTCTATGCGTTTGACGATGATACATATCGAAAGATCCTCAAGACAGTCGTTGAGGAAACCGCGGGAAGAGTCCCGGTTTACGGCGGAGCAAATCATATAACAACCCGGGGGGTAATACGGCTTGTCAAGATCTGTGAGGAAGTGGGCGTAGACGCGGTGTCCGTGCTGACACCCATGTTTGTCTCTCAGACCCAGGAAGAGCTGTATGACTATTTTGCGGAGATCGCGGCGAGTACGTCTCTTCCGATCATCCTCTATAATAATAAGCCGAAAACAAATGTGACAATTGAACCCGCGACTGTGGCTAAGCTGGCTCAGATCGACAACATTGTCGCTGTAAAGGACAGTACAGGAGATATGACAAATACTGCCGAATATATTCGTCTGACGCGGGACAATGACAATTTCCATGTCCTGATGGGAAGAGATACGCTGATCTATGCAGCTCTCTGCTATGGAGCCAGCGGAGCTATCGCCTCCTGCGCGAATGTAGCGCCTAGAATTGCGGCGGACATCTATGACAAATATATGGCAGGTGATCTTAAGGGAGCGCTGGATGCACAGTTTACACTGGCGCCGCTCCGGATTGCCTGCAATATGGGGACGTTTCCCGCTGTAATTAAAGAAGGCCTGGTTCAGGAGGGAATCCCGGTTGGGAAATGTCTGTCCCCGATTGCAGAGTTAAAACCCGAAGAAAAAGAAAAACTTCACCAGGTTTTGGCGGAGATGGGGCTGGTTGAAAAATGACAAGAGAGATAACTTTAAAAGACGGAAGGAAGCTTCCGGGGCTTGGAATGGGAACATGGTATATGGGAGATCATCCGGAGCGGGAGGCGGAGGAGATTGAAGCGGTCCGCGCAGGGATCAATGCCGGGGTATCCTTGATTGATACCGCCGAGATGTACGGAAGCGGACGTTCCGAGCGCCTTGTCGGAAAGGCGATAAAGAATCAGCCAAGGGAGGAGCTTTTTCTTGTCTCGAAAGTCCTTCCAGGTAACGCAGGACGAAGAAATATTTTCAAAAGCCTTGATAATACGTTAAATAGGCTGGGAACAGATTATCTTGATCTGTACCTCCTTCACTGGCGAGGGGGCGTGCCATTTCGTGAAACCGTGGAATGTATGGAAGAGATGGTAAAACAGGGACGAATCCGCGGCTGGGGTGTATCCAATCTGGACCGGGACGACATGGAAGAACTGTTCCGCGTGCCTGGCGGGAAAAACTGTCTCGTAAACCAGGTGCTCTACCATCTGGGATCACGGGGGATTGAATACGATCTTCTTCCATGGATGGAATCCCATGATGTGGCATGTATGGCGTATTGCCCGCTGGCCCAGGCAGGCACACTGAGAAGAGGGCTTGTGGAGTCAGACGCGGTGAAAGTGATAGCGGAGAAACATGGGGCTTCCCCGCTGCAGATCCTTCTGGCATTCACACTATTAAAGAAAAATGCAGCGCCGATTCCAAAAAGCGGCAGGAAAGAACATGTGCTTCAAAACGCTGCGGCGCTGGATATCGTGCTGGATGAAAAGGACAAAAAGATGCTTGATGAAGCCTTTCCGGCGCCTGATCACCACACATATCTCGACATTGTATAGCGGCAGCAGCTATTTAGCGCACTAACATTTCCTGTGACTCACGTCCGGAAGCGGAGCGGATGTTTTGCGGTACGTATTCTGTGAAAGGAGACAGCCGTAAGATGTTCCGTTCCGGAATCCGGAAAATCTAGCAGGCCGAAGAGATGTTTAAATGCAAAGCGGCGCTCCGGGCAACTCGCTCTGCTCAGACAATCCCTGCGCGCCGCTTAACAACATCTCTTCATCCTTAAGATTTTCAGCGGATTCCTCCAAAGTCACATCTTCCGGCTGTCTCCTTCCCCAGAAAGTATGCTCAAACCATCCGCTTCGCTTCCTGCGTATTTCCAAACGGAAGTGTTATTGCCCTAAACAGGCTGAAATGCACAACTGGCGCGGCTTGGAGGCTTTCCTCTGCGAAAGTCTTCCGGCCGCGCCTGTTTCTTGTGGCAGCTATATATTCACTAACTTCCGGCCTGAAAAAGCCCAGAAAACAGCCCCATTTCGAGAAAAATTCTGCGGGGATGGAGGATGGCGACGGGCACCTTCGGAGGGGATTAGGAAAACTTGAAGTTGCGGCTGCGGATGTTAGGACAGGAGGGGAGATTGTCTGAGCGAAGCGAGTTGCTTCCCTGCTGTCCTTGTATTTAGTCCGCATTTGCAGCTTCCTAGTTTCCCTTATCCCCTGGAGCGAAGCCCATCGCCATCCTCCATCCCCGCAGAATACGTCTCAGAAATAGCCTCTGTTTTCGGACGTTTTGCATCCGGACGTTAGTGAACTTTATAGCTGAATATCTGTAGTATGTGAAAATTGGGCGAAGGTATTTCATGAAGGGGGAAAACGTGTTATAATAATCCCACTTTATGCAATGCGGAGCGATTTTATCGCTCCGTCTTACTGAGCAGGATTATACAGGAAAGGTGCGGCGGGTATGTGAATGCCGGCTTTCCGAGAGGAGGAGAAGAGAGTGGACAGCAGCCATTTTTCAAGTATGATTAATGATTTTAAGCCTGGTATTTTCGGGGCTTTGAATGAGAAGAAAGAGGAACTTTTAAAAGAGGGCAGGAAGGTGTATAACTTGTCTGTGGGAACGCCGGATTTTCGGCCGGCGCCTCACGTTATGAATGCGATGCAGGAAGCCTGCGGCAGGCCGGAGAATTATAAGTATTCTCTGGCAGATCTGCCGGAGCTTTTGGAAGCAGTGCAGTACCGCTATGAAAAACGGTTCGGGGTGCATGTTGAAACTGATGAGATTATGTCGGTTTATGGATCTCAGGAGGCCATGGCGCACATTGGCCTTGTATTCTGCGATCCGGGGGATGTGATTCTTGTGCCGAATCCGGGATATCCCATGTTCGAGATGAGCGGGATTATGGCAGGGGCACAGGTGGAGTATTATACGATCAAGGAGGAGAACGGATACCTTCCGGATCTGGAAGGAATTCCGGAAGAAGTGCTTCAAAGAACAAAATACATGATCGTTTCTTATCCTCTGAATCCGGTCTGCGTCTGCGCGCCTGACGAATTCTACCAGGAGTTGATTGCGTTTGCGAAAAAGAACGACATTGTTATCCTTCATGACAATGCATATTCAGATATTACATTTACGGAGAATCCGGGCAAATCTTTCCTTTCTTTTGAAGGGGCAAAGGAAGTTGGAGTGGAGTTCTACTCACTGTCGAAATCTTATAATCTGACCGGGGCAAGGATTTCTTTTGTGGTTGGAAATAAGGATATTATCAGCAAGTTCCGTCTGCTGCGCTCGCAGATTGATTATGGCATTTTTTATCCGGTGCAGTACGCTGCGATTGCGGCGCTGACAGGGCCGGATGATTTTATCGAAGAGCAGAGAAGACAGTATGCGGCGCGAAACCGAGCGCTGTGCGGGGGACTAAGAAGCATTGGCTGGGATGTGCCGGACAGCCAGGGAACCATGTTTGTGTGGGCGAGGATTCCTCAGGGATATGAGTCGTCTGCGGATTTCTGTATGAAGCTGATGGAGAGAACAGGAGTTATCGTTACGCCGGGAAGCGCGTTCGGCAGCAATGGCGAAGGCTATGTAAGAATGGCCCTTGTGGTGGACGAGGCGGCGATTCAGGAGATTGTCCATGTGCTGGATGAATCCGGGATCTTCCGCGGTATGCCGGAAGCAGAACAGTGAAACTGAGAAAGTCGAAGAAAAAGATAGTGGTTCATTAGAAAAAGAAGAAAATACATAAGAAGGAGTAGAGGTAAAGATGAATTATCAGGAAGCAGTGAAGAATGCACGGGCCAATATCGGACCGTACTGTAAGGCGTGTCCGGTCTGTAACGGCGCGGCGTGCAGAAACACTATGCCCGGGCCCGGGGCGAAGGGAACCGGGGATCTTGCTATGAGAAATTATCAGAAATGGCAGGAAATCCGTATTAATATGGATACGATCTGTGCTCAGAAACCGCTGGATACAAAGACGGAGCTTTTTGGAAAGATATTTGACTATCCGTTCTTTGCAGGGCCAGTGGGCGCGGTAAAGCTGCACTATGGAGATAAATATTCGGATCAGGAGTACAATGAGATCCTTCTGAACGGATGTGCAAAGAGCAATATTGCGGCGTTTACAGGAGACGGTACGGACTATAATGTCATGATCGAGGCAACGGACGCAATCAGTAAGCTGGGCGGCCAGGGAATCCCTACAGTGAAACCATGGGATATGGGGACGATCCGCGAGAAGATGGAGCTTGTGAAGAAATCTGGCGCATTTGCCGTGGCGATGGATATTGACGCGGCGGGACTTCCGTTTCTTCAGAATCTCAATCCGCCGGCCGGAAGCAAGTCTGTGGAGGAGTTAAAGGAGATCGTAAAGATCGCTGAGATTCCATTTATCCTGAAAGGGATTATGACGCCAAGAGCAGCTCAGAAAGCTATGGAGGCAGGAGTGCAGGGAATCGTCGTGTCGAATCATGGCGGACGTGTACTGGATCAGTGCCCGTCCACGGCTGAGGTTCTCCCCTCTATAGTGAAGACGGTGGACGGGCAGATACGGGTGTTTGTGGACGGAGGCATCCGTACAGGCGTTGATGTGTTTAAGGCGCTGGCTATGGGCGCGGATGCAGTGCTGATTGCGAGACCGTTTGTGACGGCAGTGTACGGCGGACAGGAAGAAGGCGTTTCTGCGTATGTGGATAAGATCGGCGCGGAACTGGAAGATACGATGAAGATGTGCGGCGCATTTTCTCTGGATGAGATTAACAGCGATATGATCTGGAAATAATAAAACAGCGTTGAGGAGATGAGCAGATGAATAGAATTGCAAAGTTTGAAAAAGTAAGTCTGGAGCAGTTCAGAGAAGGGTGGACGGATACATTTGGTCTGGCGGATGAAGGAGCGGTGGAGGAGATCTACCGCAATATCCGCCTTCCGAAGCGGGCTACAGCAGGAAGCGCGGGGTATGATTTTTTCGCGCCGGTGTCTATTGTACTGAATCCCGGAGAGACAATCAAAATTCCTACAGGCATAAGGGTATGGATGGAGCCGGAGTGGGTGCTGAAATGCTATCCCAGAAGCGGCCTGGGATTTAAATACCGGCTGCAGCTTAACAATACAGTGGGAATTATTGACAGTGATTACTATTATTCGGACAATGAGGGACATATTTTTTCCAAGATCACGAATGACAGCAATGAAGGAAGAATAGTTGAAATCCGCGGGGGAGAGGGATTCATGCAGGGGATCTTCGTTGAATACGGGATCACGCTTGATGATGACGCAACAGAAATCCGCAACGGAGGGTTTGGAAGTACGACACGCTAACGCTGTGGAGATTCTGAGCACACGGTTTACAGGTGAAATAACAGTTTACTTACAAAAATGTAAGTGGATTCATAAAAATGTAAGAAAATATAATGGAAGAACACATAGTTATCCGATATACTGTGGATATGACGAAGCAGCGGTTCCCCGGACAGGGGACAGCTGAGCCGGGACAGGAGATATGTGCCGGAGCTGAAGATAAAAGCCGCGGGGCGCGGCAGTGGTACGAAAGGCAGGAAATTACAGTATGAGATGGATCAAACGGCTGTGTTCTTTCATTTTTTTATGTGTTTTGATCGCAGGAGGCGTTCTCTGCTTCCGGGGATATCAGGATTACAGGCAGGCCCTTGAGGCGAAAAGTGTGGAACAGATGGCAGAGGAGATCGAGTCAACAGACAATTACACTACGCTGGATGAGCTTCCCCAGACTTATATTGACGCTGTCTTATCCGTTGAGGATAAGCGGTTTTACCAGCATCCGGGAATTGACCCCATCGCCATCGGAAGAGCGCTGGTGAATGATATAAAAGCCGGAGCCTATGTGGAGGGCGGCAGCACGATCACACAGCAGCTTGCGAAGAACCAGTATTTTAGCCAGGAAAAGAAAGTGGTACGCAAGATGGCGGAGATGTTTATGGCTTTTAAGATCGAGTCCGTGCTTGACAAGGATAAGATTCTGGAACTGTATGTGAATTCTATTTTTTTCGGGAACGGTTATTACTGTGTGGCGGACGCTTCCTGGGGGTACTTTGGAAAACCTCCGTCAGAAATGAATTTTGACGAGTGCACCCTTCTGGCGGGAATCCCGAATGCACCGACAAACTATAATCCGCAGGCAAGCCCGGAGCTGGCGAGAGAGCGCCAGGCGCAGGTGATAGAAAAGATGAAGAAAGCCGGGTATTTGAAAGCCGGGACGGGAAGTGAATAATTAAATAAAAAATCGGGCAATCTAACCCTAGTACAGTGAAAAATAAATATCTGGCTATATCACGCAGAATGATTTCTTCATATGCAAGGCGGAGGAATGAGGCGATGCGGTGGCATCGTCGATTGACGACAACGTAGCAGATGAAAAATCAGGCAAGTGATATGGCCGATTATTTATTATTCACTGTACTAGTATAACATCTTAGCAAGTGAATTTATGCAAAAGGGGAGTTTGTCCTATGGTTGAGAAGAACACAAAGAAAATCAGCGCTTCTTTTGAGGAGAATATCCGATATATGAACGAAGTACTGCCGGTGAAGGAGAGTTTTGATATCATCCGGCGGGAGATGATAATTGGCGGGAAGGCATCCGTATTTTACTACATTGACGGCTTTATTAAAGACGAGGCAATGCTTAAAATAATGGATTCCTTCCTTTCTGTTTCGCCTGACGATATGCCGGAGGATGCGGAGGGATTTATTCAGAAGAATGTGCCTTATGTGGAGGTGGAGGTTCTGGAGGACTTTGACCAGGTGATCAGAAATGTTCTCTCCGGTCCCGCATGCCTGTTTATCGACGGGTACTCGGAATGCATTGCCCTCGACTGCCGCACGTATCCGGCGAGAAGCGTAGATGAGCCGGATAAGGATAAGTCCCTGCGCGGCTCCAGGGATGGTTTTGTTGAGACGATTGTATTTAATACGGCGCTGATGCGCAGAAGGATTCGGGATCCTCATCTGATTATGGAGATGACAGAGGCGGGCCAGGCCTCGCGGACGGACATTGCCATCTGCTATATGAGCGACCGGGTAGATAAAGCGCTTTTGAATAATCTCAAAGAGCGGATTCAGAATCTTAAGCTGGATGATCTGCGCATGAATCAGCAGAGCCTGGCAGAGGCGCTTTTCAAAAGAAAATGGTTTAATCCATTCCCGAAGTTTAAGTATACGGAACGTCCGGATACGGCCGCGGCATGTCTGCTGGAGGGTAAGGTTGTAATCCTGGTTGACAATTCGCCCTCTGCAATGATTCTTCCAACATCAATCCTGGATATGGTAGAAGAGGCAAACGACTATTATTTCCCGACAGTAACCGGCGTGTATCTCAAAACAACCCGGATATTGATCACTATTGCCACGGTCTTTTTTACGCCGCTTTACCTGCTGTTCATGCAGAATCTGGAGTGGCTTCCCAAGGCGTTTGAGTTTGTTGCGGTTCGTGATACAGTAAACATTCCCCTGATCTTTCAGTTCCTTCTGCTGGAGCTTTCGATCGATGGGCTCAGGCTTGCGGCTATGAATACGCCTACGATGCTGAGTACGCCGCTGAGTGTGATCGCCGGTATTGTTATGGGGGAATTTTCAGTGCAGTCGGGCTGGTTTAACAGTGAAGTAATGCTGTATATGGCCTTCGTAGCGGTTGCCAACTATACCCAGCCTAACTTTGAGCTTGGTTATGCTTTGAAATTTATGCGGCTGATGCTTCTGATATTGACAGCGCTGTTTGACCTGTATGGGTTTATCATCGGATGCGTTCTCGTACTCTGCTTTCTGCTCTTCAATAAGACGCTGTCCGGCAGAAACTATATGAATGTGAAGATGAATTGATTTTGTTTATACAAAAGTATAAATATGTAAAATATTTTGCCTTATGCAAGAAAAGGTGCTATGATATGTTAGTAAGAATTAACTGACCGGAAAGATTTGAACGGTGCAGATGCAGGAGGAAATCAAGATGAGAGATTATGTGATTACAGTGAACAGCACAGTTGATCTGCCGAAAGAATGGCTGGAAGAACGCCATGTTCCGGTAGTACCGCTGAAATATACAATCGACGGACAGACCTATACAGATATGGAAGGTCTGTCCGCAAAAGAATTTTTTGATAAACTCAGAGAAGGAAAGATGTCGGTGACGTCCCAGGTGAATCCGGAGGAGGCTATGTCGCTTCTGGAACCTTATGTACAAGAGGGGAAAGATATTCTTCATCTGGGATTTTCCTCAGGATTGAGCGGTACATTTAACAGTATGAAGATCGCTGGAGAAATGCTCAGCGAGAAGTATCCGGAAGCAAAAGTTATAGTGATTGATACGCTGTGCGCCTGTCTGGGAGAGGGGCTTCTCCTTCACAAAGCGCTTCAGGAGAAAGCGAAAGGAAAGACGATTGATGAAGTGGCTCAATGGGTGGAGGAGAACAAACTTCACATTTGCCATAACGTGACAGTTGATGATCTGAACCATCTGCAGAGAGGCGGCCGTATATCAAAGACAACGGCTGTTCTCGGCACCCTTGTCCAGATCAAGCCGATCATACATATGGACGATAACGGCACTCTGCAGGTGATCGGGAAGGAGAGAGGCAGAAAGAAATCTCTTAATAAGATCGTGGATATGGCTGTGGAGCAGTCAAAAGGCTGGGACAATGATATAATTATGATTACCCATGGCGACTGCATAAACGATGCGGAGTACGTGGCAAAACTTGTCCGGGAGAAAATGGGGATCGATAATATTCTGATTAATAATATCGGAACCGTGATCGGAAGCCATACCGGTCCGGGTGTTGTGGCTGTATTCTGCATGGGAAATAAGAGGTAGAAATATAAAGAACTGTCGGAAAACAGGCGGTTCTATACAGAGGAAGGCACGGCTTGTATAAGCCACGCCTTCCCCTGTAATTTATCCTCTGTGACCTGCTGAGACTCCGCTTTCCCGGGCACAGCTTTCCGGCAGATAAAACCTGGACTAAACTTCCTCTGCCAATGATTCCCACATCTCATAGAGCTCCTCCAGCCTAGTCTCGTTTTCGGCGCGTTCGCTTGAGAGCTCCTGGCACCGGACAGAATTGGAATAGACTTCTTCCAGGGTCAGTTCATGATCTATGTCGGCGTTGCGGGCTTCCAGTCTGCTGATTTCATCCTCGGTTTTTTTCAGATCGTTTTTCCGTTTTCTCTCTCTGGCCTGCTGCTCTTTCTGCTCCTGCCAGCTCAGTTTTGAACCGGATACTGTCTCCCCGGCCGCTGAAGCTGAACCGGACTGCCCGGCCGGCCCGTCCCCGGATCCGGCGAAGGAGGACTTCCTGCCGGAGGAATCGGAGACGCCCGGGGCATAGGCGCGGGTCAGCTCGTCCTTTTTCTCCAGATAATAGTCATAATTACCGATATAATTTACAAAGGTCTGGTTGACCAGTTCCAGTATTCTGGAAGCTGTGCGGTTGATAAAATATCTGTCGTGGGAGACATAGAGTACGGTGCCGCTGTAATTATTAAGGGCCTCTTCCAGGATTTCTTTTGAAGCGATATCCAGATGGTTGGTGGGCTCGTCCAGAATGAGGAAATTTGCTTCTGAGAGCATTAGTTTCGTAAGGGATACACGGCCCTTTTCACCGCCGCTTAAGGAGCGGATCTCTTTAAACACTTCATCCCCTGTAAACTGGAACGCGGCCAGCGTATTGCGGATCTGAGTATTGTTAAGTGAAGGATAAGCGTCTGATATCTCTTCGAATATGGTTTTCTCATCATGAAGGACATGATGTTCCTGGTCATAATACCCGATCTGGACTTTAGCTCCGAGAGTGAAAGAACCCTCATCCGCGGTCTGCACCTGGTTTAAGATCTTAAGGAGCGTAGTTTTTCCGGTTCCGTTGTCCCCGATTACCGCCACATGTTCTCCTCTCTTTATTTCAAAGCTTACATCCTTAAACAGGAAATGACCGTCAAACTGCTTGGACATCCCCTCCACACTTAAAACATCATTGCCGCTGACACAGGACGGCTCCAGGGTGAAGTGCATCTCAGCCGCTGCTTCAGCCGGCTTCTCAACAGGCGTGATTTTCTCCAGCATTTTTTCCCGGCTTTCCGCGCGCCGGATAGACTTTTCCCTGTTAAATGACTTAAGCTTTTCGATGACAGCCTGCTGGTGTTTGATTTCTCTTTGCTGATTAAAGTACTCTTTTAATTTTGCGTCCCGGATCTGCTGCTTCTTTTCCGAATAGGCAGTATAGTTTCCCATGTACATGGTGAGCTTCCCGTTTTCGATCTCCACAACTTTGGTCACCACGCGATTCAGGAAATAGCGGTCGTGGGATACGATAAAAACAGCCCCCGGATAATTGATCAGATAAGTCTCAAGCCACGCGATGGAATTCAGATCCAGATGGTTGGTGGGCTCGTCAAGGAGCAGGATATCCGGGCTGGTAAGAAGAAGTTTTCCCAGGGATACGCGGGTCTTCTGCCCGCCGGAAAGGGTATCGGTCTTTTTGGAGAATTCTTCTTCCGTGAATCCGAGGCCTTTGAGTACGCCTGTGATTTCACTCTCGCACGCGTAGCCGTTCCTGGCTTCAAAGTCCGACTGGAGTCGGTTATATGTTTCCAGCCGGTTTTCAAGAGCCTCGCCGGAGAGATCCTTCATCTCGCGCTCGATGGAGCGGAGGCGCTGTTCCATTTCGATAATATCTGCTTTCGCTGTCCGGAGTTCTTCATAGATGGTTCCGCCGGGGAGGAGATTCTGGTGCTGAGCCAGATATCCGATGGTCTTCCCTTTCGCAAGGACAACGGTTCCCCCATCCAGGGGCTCCTCGTTTATGATCATTTTCAGAATCGTAGACTTTCCGGCTCCGTTTACCCCGACCAGAGCGGCTTTCTCTCCGTCCTCTATGTGGAAAGAGCCGTCCCGGACGATGACGTGATCGCCGAATGATTTATCAATATTATGACATGCGAGTATCATGTCAGTCCTCCTCATTGTAGTTATAGTAATGTTGTAACCATAGTATAGCGGAATCTGCTGCAAATAAAAAGTTAGTGTATAATTATTATTGGCAAAGATAGGAATCATTCCTAAATTAAAAGGGAAGCAGAGAAAATCCCTACT
>CALWTQ010000060.1 GCA_944384505.1 uncultured Mediterraneibacter sp. | reverse complement strand
TCCCCGCAGAATACGTCTCAGAAATAGCCTCTGTTTTCGGACGTTTTGCCTGCGGAAGTTAGTGAACTTTATAGCTGCTGCACTTACTCTGTGAACAGCGGTGTTGAGTAATACCGGTCCCCCGAGTCCGGAAGTACCGCAACAATGACTTTTCCTTTGTTTTCGGGTTTTCTGGCCGCCTCAACCGCCGCGTGAAGCGCGGCTCCTGATGATATCCCCACCAGGATTCCTTCCCTGTGTGCCAGAAGCTTCGCGGCCGCAAACGCGTCCTCATCCTCCACTCTGACCACTTCATCATACACTGAAGTATTCAGGACGTCCGGCACAAATCCCGCGCCGATCCCCTGGAGTTTATGCGCCCCTGCTTTTCCTCCTGACAGCACCGGGGAGCCCGCCGGTTCCAGCGCAATTACTCTGATGTCCGGATTCTTTTCTTTCAGATATTCTCCGACGCCTGTAACAGTGCCGCCGGTTCCCACTCCGGCGATGAAGATATCGACCTTTCCATCTGTATCTTTCCAGATTTCCGGTCCTGTCGCTGCTCTGTGCATCGCAGGATTCGCGGGATTTACAAACTGTCCCGGGATAAAGCTGTCCGGAATTTCATCGGCAAGCTCTTCTGCTCTTTGGATGGCCCCTTTCATCCCTTTCGCTCCCTCCGTCAAAACGATCTCCGCTCCATATGCCTTCAGAATATTTCTTCGCTCTACACTCATTGTTTCCGGCATAGTAAGAATAATTCTGTATCCTTTCGCCGCGGCAATGGATGCCAGCCCAATGCCTGTGTTTCCTGACGTAGGCTCGATAATCACCGAACCCTCTTTTAAAAGTCCTTTTGCTTCCGCGTCCTCAATCATCGCCTTTGCCACACGGTCTTTTATGCTTCCGGCCGGATTGAAGTATTCCAGCTTAAGCAGCACGGTCGCCTTCAGATCATATTCCTTCTCAATGCCGGCCGCTTCAAGCAGCGGCGTATTTCCAATCAGTTCCAGCGCGCTTTTATAATAACCTGTCATTTCTTAACCTCCTCAAATTTCTTTTGCTGAGCTTACTGCCCTATTATTATCGTACATTCTTATACATTTTACAACATTCACTATTTTACTGCGTCAAATCCTGTCTCCAGAGCCGCAATTAAGTCCTCCGCTTTCTCTATACCGACCGACAGACGGATTGTGTTAGGCTTAATTCCCTGTTCCGCCAGCTCTTTTTCCGTGCACTGGCTGTGAGTTGTTGTCGCCGGATGAATCACCAGTGATTTCACGTCCGCCACATTTGCCAGCAGTGAAAAGATCGGCAGGTTATCTATAAATTTCTTAGCTGTCTCTGCGTCCCCTTTGATCTCAAACGTAAAGATAGAGCCGCCGCCCCGGGGCAGGTATTGCTTATACAGCGCATGGGTGGGTTCGCTTTCAAGAGAGGGATGATGCACCGCTTCCACCTGGGGATGAGCCTCCAGATATTTCACAATTTTCAGCGCGTTTTCCACATGCCGCTCTACTCTAAGGGACAGTGTTTCCAACCCCTGAAGCAGAAGGAAAGCATGGAACGGTGAAAGTGTGGCCCCGGTATCCCTTAAAAGCACCGCCCTTACATAAGTCGCAAAAGCCGCCTCCGGAGCCGCCTGGGCAAAAGAGACTCCATGATAACTGGGGTTGGGCTCTGAGATCCACGGATATTTTCCGGAATCTGCCCAGTCAAACTTCCCGCTGTCAATGATAACTCCCCCAAGCGCTGTTCCATGTCCGCCGATGAATTTCGTTGCAGAGTGAACTACAATATCAGCGCCATGCTCAATAGGACGCACCAGGTATGGAGTGGCGAATGTAGAGTCAACCACCAGGGGAATATTGTGTCTGTGAGCAATCTCTGCAAGTTTTTTCAGGTCCGCCACATTAGAATTTGGATTTCCCAGAGTTTCCACAAAGATCGCCTTTGTATTCTCCTGAATCGCCTCTTCGAAAGCCCCCTCTTCTTCTGGATCAGCGAATGTAGCAGTAATACCGCTTGTCAGAGGAAGTGTGTGTGCCAACAGGTTATAAGTGCCCCCATATATGGTCTTCGACGATACGATATGCTCTCCCGCCTTTGCAAGCGCCTGGAAAGTATAGGTGATTGCCGCCGCGCCGGATGCAGTCGCCAGAGATGCCGATCCTCCTTCCAGCGACGCAATCCTCTGTTCAAATACCGCTTCTGTAGGATTCGTCAGTCTTCCATATATATTTCCCGAATCCCGGAGAGCAAATAAGTCTTCCGCATGTCTGCAGTTGTCAAATACAAAAGAAGTTGACGCGTAAATGGGGACCGCGCGCGCTCCTGTCGCGGAATCAGGCTCCTCCTGTCCGATATGTAACTGTCTGGTCTCAAAGCTCCAGTTTTTAGAATTTCTGATATCTGTCATAATAGCCGCCTCCATTGCTTTAGTAATTGGTAACTTTATATCCTGTGTTCTGATTACGATATATATCCTATCATACCGCTCTCATTCCTGCTAATACATGAAAAAAATATCCGGTTATAGAATTAATCTATAGCTGTTATATACTATAGATTACATGCCATCCAGTATAGTATGATAAAAATAAATTTATTTAAAGTGAATGGATTCTGGTCTTCCAGTCGTATTATAGATGAAATCGAAAATACATCTCACACTGAATCAAGGAGGGAAAGAGCATGAAACAGAAGCTTAGAAAAACAATAGTCGGCGTATTAGCAACAGCAGCGGTATTAGTAATCGGATCAGCGAGCGTATTTGCTGCCGGTCCGGGATATGGAAGGAATTATACCGACAGCGATGGAAACGGTATATGCGACTACGCCAGCGGTGTCTGCAGCAGCCTGAGCAGCCGGCTTTCCCAGAATGGATCCGGGCAGAACTTCACCGATGCTGACAACGACGGCGTCTGCGATAACCTGGGCAGCCAGCTTTCCCAGAATGGATCCGGGCAGAACTTCACCGATGCTGACAACAACGGCGTCTACGATAACTATGGAACAAGACAGGGTCAAGGATTCCGCGGCGGACACGGCAGACATCACAACAGATAGCAGGTGGGCAGATCAATGAGGGGCGAACAAGAAGTAAACAGGGCTGTCGAACAGTATTCTGACCTGATTCGGAGGCTTTGCATGGTATATTTAAAGAGTTATGCTGATACCGAGGACATATTTCAGACAGTGTTTTTGAAATATGTCCTTAGCCCCGTTTCATTTGAGAGCGGGGAGCACGAGAAGGCATGGTTTATCCGGGTTACAATCAATGCATGCAAAGATCTGCTCAAAAGCTTTTTCCGCAGCCGGGTCACATCATTGGACGAGATTTTAGAACAGCCCGCGAAAATGCAGGAGAACCACCGGGAAGTTCTGGAAGCCGTACTGTCGCTTCCGCAGAAATACAGAGAAGTAGTCTATCTGCATTATTATGAAGAGTACACAGCCCCGGAAATCAGCCGCATTTTAGGGAAGAAGGTTAACACCATTTACACCCTCCTGACTCGATCCAGGCAGATGCTTCAGGAAAAGCTGGGAGGTGACGAATATGAATGAAAAACTGAAAGAAGCTTTTGGGCAAGTTCAGGCTGAACCCGAGTTGAAAAATAGAACGAAGGACTTTATCTTTCAAAAGACAAACGGATACAGCCAGACAAAAAGAGGGAACTACAAGCATCTGTTATCTGCTTTTGCGTGTCTGGCACTTGTGCTGGTCTGCGGGCATTGGCTCTACTTTACCCCTACGGTGGAGATCAGCATAGACATAAATCCTTCCATGGAATTGGGTGTAAATCGTTTTAACCGAATTATTTCTCTGGAAAGCTACAATGACGACGGCCAGGATCTGATAGATTCTCTCGATATAAAGTTCATGGATTATTCTGATGCAGTAAATCAGATAATGGAAAACGAGACTGTTGTATCTTTATTATCAGCTGACGAAATACTGACAATAGCCGTCATAGGATCAAACGATACACAGTCTGAAGAAATCCTTTCCACTATACAGTCCTGCACAGCCGGAAGGAACAATACCCACTGCTATTATGCACACTCAGACGAAGTGGAAGAGGCACACGAAGCCGGGCTTTCGTATGGAAAATATAAGGCGTTTTTAGAGCTGCAGGCACTTGACCCTTCCATTACCCCTGACGAGATACAGGGTATGACAATGCGGGAAATCCGGGATCTGATTGACACCCTCTCAGGAAACAGCAGCGTGGAAACCGGCGGTTCAGAAAGCAGCGCACATGAAATGGATCATTCAGAAAACGTGAAAAGCGGGAGCGGCCATGAAGAACATAAGGGGGACGGCAGCGGACAGGGAGAAAAGAATAGATATAGGAAAAACCGTGAAGAGTAAGTATTGCAGCGGACAGGAAAGGGCAGGCATTATGGCGCCTGCCCTTCTATATAGATTTCTTTTCCTCTGAACGCGAAACCGTATTTGTAAATCCGATTCTCTTCTATCCCTTTATTTTTCAGCGCTGTATCGTACTTTTTCTCAGCTATCTGCTCCAGCGCGGCCCGGGCAGTATCTTTCAGAGTTTTTTCTTCTGTGTTGTCATGTACTTTAAATTCCAGGATAAATGCCGGGGACTTCTGTTCCAGCGGTTCCATCATAACATCATATCTTCCAAATCCACTTTCCCTGTTTGAAGTGACTGAATACTGCCCGTTCAAATCCACAATAAGGCCAAGGACAAATCCATGATAAAAGCGTTCTGGTTCACTTTCCCCCGATGGATGAGTCCCGCTGTCGAAAAAGCTGAACGTTGCCTGGGCGACACGATTCATATATACGTTCATTGCTTTAACATCATTTTCAAGCAATGCCCTGGTAAACTCATTATAGTTCGAAGCCGCAGGCCCAAACCAGCCGCGGACCAGTTTCCGAAAGAGAAGAAGTACTTCGAAGTTTGTGACCGCGAGATGGTAAATCTGCTTCCACCCACCTGCACTTTCATTTCGCTCACACTCTTTTACTTTGAGGTATCCTCCGGCCAGCAGCAGACTCCAGACTGCAGATTCATCCTGTTCCAGCTGGTCGTAAACAATCTGTTCGTCAATTTCAGCTGTAATCGCATCTCCTCCGAGCAGTGTTTCGAAAGATTCTTTAATCTGTTTTGATCCCTGCTGAATCACTCTGCTGACCAGGCTGTTGCTGCTTGTGTTTCCCCAGTATGTGTCCGCTTTCCCTTTGTCCAGGTAATTCAGAATAGACCATGGATTATAGATGTCTTTCTGCCCGCCGAACGTAAACCCGTCATACCAGCGTCTGACTTCTTCTTTTCTATCAGATAATCCGAACTTCTCAAGTGCCTGGAACACCTCTTCTTCTGTAAATCCAAAGATGTCATCATATTTCGCGGATGTAGATGTGACTACTTCAAGATTATTCAGGTCTGAAAAAATAGACTCTTTGCTGACTCTTGTAATCCCGGTCATAATTGCCCGCTCAAGATATGGGTTATTTTTGAATGTAGCATTAAACAGGCTTCTGGAAAAATCTGTAAATTCCTGCCAGTAGCCATTTACATATGCCTCCTGTATCGGCGTGTCATACTCATCAAGAAGAATAATAACTTTTTTATTATAATACCGGGTAAGCCATCCGGAGAGCCGACGCAGGGAAATCGCAATCTCATAGTTTTCTGCATCAGATGATATATTCTGGAAATATTCCTTTTCTCTCCCGGTAAGCAGCTCTCCTTCCACGAGAAAATAATGCCTATTGTACAGGTCAACAATTGTTTCCGCCAGCATCTTCCTTGCCTGGTCAAATGTTGTCTCCTTAATGTCCGAAAGACTGAGCGAAATCACCGGATATGTCCCCTGCAGTTCTCTGTACTCTTCCCACTTCCAGATATGCATTTCCCTAAAAAGGTCAGATCTCCCCTTATAACCAACAGAAAAAAACTGCTCGGTCATGCTCATTGTCAGCGTTTTTCCGAAACGGCGCGGACGGGTAATCAATGTGACCTTATCTCCATTTTCCCACCACTCTTTGATAAACCTGGTCTTATCTATATAAAACAGATTATTCGTGATAAGTTCGTCAAACTGCTGATAGCCGATTGATACCTTCTGCATCCGGTGATCTCCTCTCTGCCTGCGGCATTACTTTTATCCTAATTATACGTTTCTCAAACTGCGGGAGTCAAGGTCATTATAAAAACGGAACCATATAGACCGGGAGCATTAAAATATCTTTTTCCTTATGAAGATCTTTGGTATATACCAGGTATTTCTCAAGGATCCATCCAGAGTATCTTTCTGAGAACTTGTCAAGCGATGCATGGGTTTTATAACCGGAAGATTTCACTTCAACAGGGCATATTTTATTCCCTCTGGACAATATAAAATCTATCTCATAATTATGCTTTGTCTTTTCATTGGGAAATGTGTAATAAAACAGTTCATATCCTTTTGCGGTCATCATCTGAGCCACAACATTCTCGTATAGATATCCGAGATTTGCTGACATTTTATCATTCAGCAGTTTTTCATAAACCACATTTTCAGTAAAGTCCTTATCTTTAAAGATCAATGTTGTAAACAGCCCAGTATCCGCAAGGAAAAGCTTAAACCGTCTCAAATCTTTATGATTTGCCATCCCTGTATTCGGGTCGTTCGCATAATATGCAGCAATCGCGGTCTTTGAATCTTTCATTTCTGCAATCAATTCCAGTATACTATCCGCCCTTTCATTTGTAAGCACACTGGAAACCTGATACCGGGAAGCATTTTTATTCAACTCCGCCGGAATGGCATCGAACAGCATGGATATCCTCCCTGTAGGATCTATTTTCCTGAAATCATCTTCGTACAAATTCAAAATATCTCTCTTTACCAAATCCACCTTCCTGAAATTATTGGTGCGAAGATATTCATCGACCGCCTGAGGCATGCCTCCTACCAGCATATATAATCTGAAATCCCGCAGCAATTTTCGATTCATCTTTTCTCCAACAGGCTTACGGCTCTCAAAAATATTCTGCAGCAATTTCATTGTCGAACTGTCACCCTGTGCCCAGAGAAACTCCTCATAATCCATGGGATACATACTGATTTTGCGCTCTTCACTGGGAATAAGGATATCTTTCACATTTTTCTTAATTGAAATCAGAGAACCTGTCTCTATATAATCGTATCTTCCATCCTTAACAAGAGCTTTTATAGCCTGCCTCGCAAGAGGAAATAACTGCACTTCGTCAAAAATAATAAGCGAGTTTCTTTCCTCAAGATCCTTTCTATATTGGAGCTGCAGCTGGAGAAAAAAATAATTTAAATCCGAAAGATCATAAAAAAGATCTTTCACAGCCTGCGATGCGATTGAAAAATCAATCAAAATATAGCTTGCGTATTCATTTTTCCCAAATGTCTCCACTACTGTAGATTTTCCCACACGCCTTGCGCCTTCAACCAATAATGCTGTTCTTCCCTGAGATTCTTTTTTCCATTCCAGCAATCTGTCATATACTTTCCTTTTAAACATAGATAATTCCCGCCTCCATTTTGGGATTTTACAGAATCGTTATTTTTATATTCTTATTTTACTACAAAATCGTTATTTTTTATACACCTATTTCTCCCAAAATCGTTATTTTTTGTAACAGTTCAGCCATCTGACATCGGGAGACGGATTTATACCTGCATAAGAATCCGGCGACTGATGCTCAGATGTACTGAGCCCTGTCAATGAGGAAAACAGCAGGGCAGGCGTGACTCGCATAAGTCACGCCTGCCCCTGTTTAAGGCTGTCTGTTTCCCGCAGCCTCATATTATAAAACAGCCAATGTTTAGAGTAATGCTTTTCCCTTTTCGTAATATGATTTCATTTCATCCTCAGGCACCATGCTTCCGCCGGTAACCCATGCCAGATGTGTTCCCCGGGCAATTGTTTCTTCCAGCCCCTCAGCCCTGAGATATTCTCGAAATGCCGGGAACCTGCTTCCCAGCAGCGGCCCGTACATACCTGCCAGGGCGCTGGGCTCCAGATAGATCCCCTCAGAGTCCGCCATCATGGCAAGCATCTGATACATCTTATCATCTTCCAGAGAATAACAGCCGTCCATGAATGGTCTCATCAGGGCTCCTACGAATCCGGACGCCCTGCCTACTGCCAGCCCGTCCGCAACCGTAATATTATCTATGCCGAAATCCTGCACGCTGACTTCATTGTTTTTCCCTGTCGCCATCCCCAGCAGCATGCAGCAGGAATGGGTCGGCTCTGCGAAGAAGCAGTGCGCATGTTCTCCGAAGACGAGCTTCAAGCCGAAGGCGACGCCTCCCGGGCCTCCGCCCACTCCGCAAGGCAGGTAGACAAACAGCGGATGATCTTTATCTACCGGAATCCCCTGCTCCTCAAACTGTTTCTGCAGCCGGAGGGCGGCCACTGAATATCCCAGAAACAGCGTCCGGGAATTTTCATCATCCACAAAATAGCAGTGGGGATTCTTCTGCGCCTGCTGCCGTCCTTCCTTTACGGCCACGCTGTAGTCTGATTCGTATTCCTTCACTGTCACACCTTTGCTGCGGAGCATATCCTTCTTCCACTGGCGCGCGTCCGCCGACATATGAACAGTTACCTGAAATCCAAGCTTCGCGCTCATGATTCCTATAGAGAGGCCGAGATTCCCTGTAGAGCCTACTCCGATTGAATATTGGGAAAAAACATTGCGGAATTTATCCGAGTCAAATATCTCATAGCTTTCCCCTCCGCGCAGCAGCCCGTGATTGACAGCGATGTCCTCGGCATGTTTGAGCACTTCGTATATGCCGCCTCTTGCCTTGATGGATCCTGAGACCGCCAGGTGGCTGTCCAGCTTAGCCCAGAGTTCTCCGGGAATTTCTGCGTTTCCCCACTCTTCTAAGGCCGCCTTCATCTTCGTGATCTTCTTCAGCGGAGACTCGATAATCCCATGGGACGCCGCTGTCTCGGGAAATGCCTTTTCAAAATACGGTGCGAACCTTTCCAGGCGGCTGCCGGCGTCCAGGACGTCGTCCATGGTCAGCCGGCATTCCTTTACCGCCTGTCCGCACGGAATTTTATCCGGATTGATCCATACTGTCTCCCGCAAAGCCCGTATATCCCCCACAACCGGATATTCCTTTTCCCATTCCTCCCATGTTTTTCCTAAAACCAAGTGTTCTTTCTTTTCCATAGTTGCCCCTCTTTAAAACATTCCAGGCAGTACTCCTGAAAACATATTTAATATAATTACTACCACAAAACCTACCAGGCTGGCAAGTGTTGTCGGAAGTGTAGTCGCCACAAAGGCGTCATTTACAGTAATATTACTGTATCTTGTAGGAATCCAGAATGCAGCGTCTGTCGGAAGAGTAAGACCTACAGTTCCCACACAGATCGCCAGTCCTACTGTGACCGGAGAGATGCCGGTCGCCAGAGCCATCGGCCCTACAATTGATACTGTAGTCAGCATCGCTACTGTCGCGGATCCCACTGCTGCGCGGATAATCATCGCAAGGACGAATGCCAGCAGGATAATCGGGATATTGACTTTGGAGAACAGATCCACAAGGGCATCCCCAAGGCCGCTGCCCTGCAGGATTGTACCGAAGCAGTTGCCGCATCCGATTACCATCAGAATATTTCCTACAGAATCGGATACTTTATCAATATAGTTCCACAGCGACGGGCTGGATGACGGAACCAGATATTTGTGAAGCGTAATGCCTGACACCATCATTGCAATAAACAGAGCCACGTTATTGTCACCAAGAAATGTAAACGCAGTTCTCAGTATGTTCCCTTCCGGAAGGACGATATCACATATGGACTTAATCAGAATCAGGATGATCGGAAGGGCGATCAGTCCCAGAGTCAGTCCTGCAGACGGTTTTTCCGGATCTGCTTTTAACAGTTCATCATCATTTAATATTTCCTGTGCTTCGGCTTTCTGGTTCTCACGGTCCACCCTGGTCAGCCGGCGGTTTAAGATGTTCGCATACTGCCATCCGCAGATCAGGCTGGCTGGAAGCGATACTACGATTCCGTATATGATGAACCAGCCTACGTCCGCTCCGATCTGTCCTGCCACTGCCAGCGGCCCGGGTGTGGGAGCAACAACGCAGTGCGTCAGCAGAAGTCCGGTAAACAGCGCCGCCACATAAGCGCTTGTTTTCTTTTTTGTCAGTTTCTGAAGGCTTCCTACCAGCGGATTCAGAGTAATGTATGCAGATCCGAAATACACCGGAATCGAAACGATAAATCCGGCTAGGTTTAAGGCCAGCATATCATTTTTCTTTCCAAAGACACGCAAAAGCCCTTTCGCCATCTCTTCCATACCGCCCGAATCCCCCAGCATCATACCGAAGATTCCTCCGAAGATAATCAGCAGTCCGATGCTGGTCATAATACTTCCGAAACCGCTTGTCAGGTTGCTGGTTATATCTGTAAGGGGCATTCCGCACAAGATTCCCATCAGAATCGCGCATACAAACAGAGCTACGCCGGGGCTTACCTTGAAGACAATCAGGGCCACCAAAAGAATCGCCATAGTTATAACAAATGCCAGTAAAACATTCATATGTACTCTCCTACCTTTCCGCGGGAGATGCAGCGGGAGTCAGGATTCCTCTCCCGCCTGCCGTTTCCCGCTTATTCCTCCTTATACCGTTCCCATCTATTATGCATTATGACGGATCATCCGCCCCGGAGCCGCCCCGGTAAATTTCTTGTCATGATAGACAAGCTCTCCGTTCACAAATACATAATCTATTCCCTCTGTAATACTGTTGGAATTGCTGTAAGTTGCCGTATCCTGCAGACGGTCATAGTCAAAGATCAGAAGATCTGCGTCATATCCTTCCCTGACTAACCCCTTATTTTTCACCACGAGGTACTCTGCCGTCTGTCCTGTCATCTTATGAATGATCTCTTCCAAGCTCATTATCTTCTTCTCTTTTACAAAGTAAGTAATTGCATGCGGGAAAGTTCCGCTTGCTCTTGGGTGTCCTTTCTCCTTCCAGCTCCTTGTCAGGCCGTCGCTTCCTACGACACAGTACGGATCCTGAATGATCTCGCACACATCCTCATCGCACATGCTGCTGTACACTCCTCCGGTTTCACAGTTGTTGGCCACGCACAGATCGAAGAACGCCTCCCATGGATCTTTCCCGATCTCTTCTGCATACTCTGTGATAAACCTGCCCTCTGCCTCCGGAGTCTTCGGTGAGGAGTAGACATATACGCCCGGCCATCCTCCCGCGTTCAGGTAATAATTATCATAAGGAGTCTCCGGATCCTCCATCTCTGCTTTCAGTTTTTTCCGGAATTCCGGGTCTTTGAGCTTCTCTGTCATGGAGCGGAATCCGTTCTCAAAATACCACGGCGGGATGCAGGCGTTAAGTGTCGTCATATTGCAGGTGTAGGGGTACTGGTCGCAGATCACCTGAATTCCTTCTTCCCTTGCTTCATGAATCAGGCGCAGCGTCTCTTTCTGTTTCCCCCAGTTCGGTTTGCCGAGCATCTTATGGTGAGAGATATCCACTCTCACGCCGGCCTGACGTCCCACGTTGATCGTCTCTTTTACAGCATCCACAATTTCATTGGATTCATTGCGCATATGGCTTGCATAGATTCCGTTATAAGGAGCGATCACCTTTGCCAGTTCTATGATCTCCTTCTCTTCTGCATAACAGCTCGGCGTGTAGATTAGTCCTGTAGAGAATCCTGCCGCTCCGGCTTCCATGGCTTCTCTTAAGATAGACTTCATCTTTTCCAGCTCCTCGTCCGTTGCCGGACGGTTCGCCATACCCATAGCCGCGATCCTGAGGCTGCTGTGACCCACATACATCTTTACATTAGCAGTCAGGGACTGCCTGTCAGCCCACTCAAGCCATCTGCTGTAGCTGGTCCAGTTCACCATATCATCCGGGAAAGAAGTTGTCCCCATAGAAAGAAGGCTCTGAATATCATCCAGATTCGCCGCTGAAACCGGTGTCATAGATAAGCCGCACTGTCCCACGATCTCTGTAGTAACTCCCTGAGTTGTCTTAAACAGATGGGCATCCTCTGTTCCGAGGATCAGATCCCCGTGGGAATGCGCGTCGATGAATCCCGGGCACACATACCGTCCGTCTGCATCGATTACGCTTTTTGCTTCTTCATCCCCCTGCGCCAGAACGATTCTGCCGTCCTGAATGCCTACATTTCCTTCATAGGCCGGTGCGCCGCTGCCGTCAATTACCTTTGCGTTCTTAATTAACACATCCAACATTTGTAGTCTCCTTTCATTCCTTGTGCTAATCTGCCGTCTCTGTCAGACGGTACCTGTATTATGTGCTCGTTGCTCCGGAACAACTGTTAAGTATAATTTAACAGTTGTTTTTAGAAATGTCAATAAATATATTTTTTTCTTCGCATTTTTATAAGTTTATACATCAATTATTTTCATTTTATTTTGATTTTTTTAAAAATAAATACACAATTTATGCATTTCTATGTTAATTTAATTTTTCTATAAATTATTTATACTTAACACAATGAGTATTGCTCAGATCAGTCTCAAATCTTTCACAAAATTATCAACAAGTATGATACAATACTCTCATGAGAAACATGTGAAAGGAGTCCTCTTCCGTGGAAGATTTAAATATTGGAAAAAAAGTTCAGAAACTGCGGACCCAAAACGGTATTTCCGTCCGGAAACTATCATCTATCGCAGGAATCACCCCTTCTATGCTCAGCCAGATTGAAAATGAGCAGGTTAATCCATCTATCAATACATTAAGGGCAATCGCTGCCGCGCTGAACGCGCCGCTATATCATTTTTTCACAGAAGATGCGGAGGATTCCCCGGTTGTCACGCCTGATTCCCGGAAAACCATCGGCCGAAAGAACGAGCCTGACGTAGTCTACGAGCTGCTCACCCCGGACACAAGGGGGAGCATTGAGTTCTGCATGATGGTCATCCCGCCAAACAGCAGCTCAGATTCAACACTAAAAAATCATACAGGAGAGGAAGTCGCTTTTCTATATTCCGGCGAATCCGTGGATCTGGAAATTGATTCACGGAGTTTTACTCTGCGGCAGGGCGACAGTGTAAGGATTCCCGCACAGGCGCTCCACGTATGGCATAACAGGAGGAACACTCCGGTGCAGGTTATCTTTGCCATCACGCCGCCTTCCTTCTGAGCAGGAGTTTCGCAGACGGAACTCCTGCCGGGCACACAGCAGAGAAGCCCTCCCCGACATGGGGAGGGCCTTTTGCTGTGGCTAAATATGTGCTGCCCAGGTTGATTAGAATAGCGGTGCTTCTCCTTATTTAATACCAGTCGTGCTTCTCATCCCGGTTCAGCGCGGCAATCTGCGCCATTTCCTCGTCCGTCAGCTCAAACCCGAACAGGTCAAGGTTTTCCCGGATGTGAGCAGGGTTACTGGAACCAGGAATGACTACCACGCCCCGCTGGAGATTCCACCGCAAAATCACCTGGGCGGAAGTGACGCCGTGACTCTCCGCTATGGCGGAGATGGTTTCGTCTCCCAGCAGTTCCGAGGTATGGCCCCGTCCGCCGAAGGGATACCAGCCCTGCACCGTGATGCCCAGCTCCTGGATATATGGCACCACGTCCGGCTCCTGATAGTAAGGGTGAATTTCGTTCTGCACCAAAGCCGGGGTAATGTTCACCTGCGGCAGAAATTCCTCCAGTTCCTCAATGTACCAGTTGGAGAGGCCGATGGAGTGAATTTTTCCGTCCGCCACTGCCTGCTCCATAGCGAGATAGGCTTCCACATCCCCAGTGCCGGGGTGATGAAGCAGCATCATGTCAATGTAGCCGATGTCAAGGGTATCCAGTGCCAGCCGGATGGCGGCCTCCGAATCATCAAACTGGCTGGGGTAGAGTTTTGTAATAACGAAAATTTCTTCCCGTGGTACATCGGAATCCCGCACTGCCCGGCCAACAGCAGCTTCGTTGTGATACATATAAGCCGTGTCGATAAGCCTCCCGCCCGCTTCCAACAGAGCGGTGACGGAATTGTAACATTCCTCATCGCTGAGGGAGTAAGTGCCCAGGCCCATGATAGGCATTTCATAACCGCTATTCAGTGTGACCGTAGCTGTCTCTAAATTGAAATGGCCCGGATTCTCCGCAGAAGAATCCTTTTCCCCCTCCGGGGCAGACACGGTGCTTTCCGCAGCAGGCTCACTGGAGGCAGGCGTTTCTTGCGGAGTTTTACCGCAGGCAGTCATGCCCAGCAGAAACATTAGCATCAGGCTTAATGCCAAAATTCGCTTCATTCGTCCGCCTCCTTTCTGGACGGAATCGTTTTGATGATTTTTGCCGGAACACCACCCACGATAGTCATGGGCGGCACATCCCTGGTTACCACAGCCCCGGCTGCTACGATGGCACCATCGCCGACGGTCACGCCGGGGGTGACAGTCGCGTTTGCCCCGATCCACACATTCCTGCCGATTACGATAGGGGCTGGATAGGTATGCTGGCGGCGCTCCGGAGCCACATCATGATTGAGAGTAGCCAGCACAACATTGTGTCCAATGAGAGTACCGTCTCCAATCGTAATGCCGCCCTGGTCTTGAAAATGGCAGCTTGTATTGAGAAACACATTTTTTCCAATGGTGATGTTCTGCCCATAGTCGGTATAAAACGGCGGGAACAGACAGAATCCTTCGCCCACAGGCTTACCGATCAGTTCCGAAAACAGGCGGGTAACTTCCTCCGGCTCATGGTATTGGAAATTCAATTCCGTGGTGAGCCGGATGGCCCTTTGGGCTGCAACGCGCTGATACTGGTAAACAGGAAGCCCCATCTCAGCGGCCCGTTTCTCGATTTCCTCATAACCCAATATAAACACCTCCCGTTCAGTACCAGCCAAATAGGGAACGCCCCTCATTCAGACCGGCCAACTGCTCCATATCTTCTTGTGATAGAGTGAAGTCCAAACTGTGCAGATTTTGTTCCATCCGATCCCGGTGAACCGATTTAGGAATGACTGCGATCCCGTTCTGAGTCAGATAACGAAGCGCTGCCTGTCCGGCAGTCTTTCCGTATTTCATGCCGATTTGGTTCAGCAGCGGATTAGCAAAAATATTCCTCCGCCCCTCGGTAAAGGACGCCCAAGACTGCATCTGCGTACCATGGCGGGCAAGCTGCTCTTTCAGTTCCAGCTGCGGATAATAGACATGGGACTCCACCTGATCGACGGCGGGCACGACACCGCAGCGCTCAAGGAAGCGGTCATATTCCTTCCGGCCAAAATTGGAGATACCGATGGCCCGCACCGTGCCTGCTTCATAGGCTTCTTTGAGCGCATCATACATTTCCAGAGCGTTCTCATAGGGTTCGTGGATCAGCAACAGGTCAATGTAGTCTGTCTGCAGCGCCTGCAGGGATTTTTCAATGTCAGACTTCGCCTTTTGATAGCTGCTGCTGGGGCGGTAGAGTTTGGTGGTGATAAAAATGTCCCGTCGGGCAAGGCCGCTCTCCCGAACAGCCCTGCCTACAACAGTCTCATTGTCGTACATCTGAGCGGTGTCAATCAGACGGTAGCCCAGCTCCAATGCCGTCAGAATTGCGTTTTTACCTGCTTCACCACGCACATCCCAGGTGCCAAAGCCCACAGCCGGCAACTTTACACCATTGTTCAAAGTAAAATATTCCATTTAGACCTCCTTACCGGACAAAGTTAGTCCAGTGGGTTGTTTCAGGGGTGGCGGGAACGATCCCCTTTTCTTTGCCTGCCTCCAGGCATTTCAAAATCCACGCCATGTTATGTCCAAGGTTCCGCATAGTCTGCAACCCTTCCCGATCCTGTTCCAGCTGCTCCGGGGCGTTACCGTGAGCCATATTCCAGTATGTGGAGGATACCACAGGCATACAGGCGTCTGTGAAATACTTGTTTAAAACGTCCAGGGAAGCAGTCGTTCCCGCACGGCGGGCCGTCACCACAGCGGCCCCCGGCTTAAACTGGAAATACTCACCACCAGCGTAGAACATCCGGTCCAGCAGGGATAGAAACTGACCTGTAGGGTGAGCGTAATAGACTGGAGAGCCAAAGACGAAGCCATCCGCCTCGGCAGCCTTTTCCAGCCAGTCATTGGCCATGTCCTCATGGACGCACCTGCCATTGCCGCCATTATGGCAGTAATCACAGCCCATGCAGTCCCAAATGGGTTCGGTTCCCATTTGTAAAATCTCCGTATCAATGCCTTCCTGATTCAGCGCCGACGCGACCTCAGATAAGGCCCGGTAAACACAGCCGTCTTTCGTTGTGCTTCCATTGAATAAAAGAACCTTCATTGTCAAAACCTTCTTTCCCAACGTCCATTTCAGAGGCAGTAGCAGCATTTCTCGCTCGTTTGTTGCATGCGCCATATTCTCACCTCATGCTAATTATATATTCAGCTGCAAGAAATGTAAAATATCCAAAAATCATTTCCAGTTATTCTTTGTCCGAATAACTGTTTGTGATATACTGACCACGAGGAGGTTTATCTATGGAATTACGAGTTTTGCGGTATTTTTTAGAAGTTGCAAGGGAGGAGAACGTAACTCATGCTGCACAGAGGCTGCATGTTTCTCAACCTACACTTTCACGACAGATTAAGGAATTAGAGGATGAGTTGGGGAAAAAGCTGTTTACCCGAAGTAACTACAGCATTAAGTTGACAGAAGAAGGAATGCTTTTGCGGAAAAGAGCGGAAGATATTCTGGAAATGGCCGACAAAACACTTGAGGAATTTAAGTCGCTTGATGAAATCAACGGTGGAGATATTCATATTGGGTGTGCAGAATCTAACGGAATTGCTCACTTTATTCGGGTTATTAAATCCATGCAGGAAAAGTATCCCCGTATCCGTTACCACTTTTATAGCAGCGGTACAGACGCTGTAAATGAGCGGTTGGATCGGGGACTGTTAGATTTTGCAATTATTGTTCAGGAAGTGGATCTGGCAAAGTATAATTATTTACGGGTTCCTGCGTCAGATCAGTGGGGACTCATTATGAGAAAAGACAGCCCGCTTGCAGAACACTCCTGTATCCATCTGAACGATTTAATGGATATTCCCCTCATCCTTTCCCGTCAGGCTATGGGAGAAGAAATGCCGAAATGGTTTGGAGAAATGCAGGATAAGCTGAATATTGTGGCGACATATGATCTGCTGTTCAATACTTCTGTCATGGTGCGGGAAGGGTTTGGATATGTTCTCGGATTTGACGGCCTTGTCAATACCGGACCGGACAGTGACCTTTGCTTTCGCCCTTTGGAGCCAGCACTCACATCGCCTATGTATATCATCTGGAAGAAATACCAGGTATTTAGCCCTGTGGCTTCGTTGCTGCTCGATGAATTGAAAAAGATTTTTGGATAAACTGTATAGAAACCAATAACGGGGCTGTCGGAAAATGACATTTTTTAGACCTGATTTCCCCCAAAAGACATCTTATTGATGTTCCGGCCTATCGCATACAGCATGATTGGGTTGTACCCGCCTCTCCCCTTATCTGAGCAGCAGGCCAGAAGGCCTGAAAAATCTAAAGCCTCCATTACTTTTTTCAGGGTGTAGACCGGATCGTCATCGGGTAAACTCAATTCATAGAAGTTAAAGTTAATTTTCTGTTGTCCAAACTCAAAAAATTGGTTATAATAATCTTGTTTTCGCATAGTTCCATTATAACATGGAACGGGGAGAAAGATGGTTGTCGTTAGCCATCTTTCTCTCTTTTTTCCTCATTTTATACCTCCAGCAGCCAATCGGCTATATCATGAATTATAATTCCTTCATAGCTGTATTTCGGATGTCTGGTCCGGGCAATAATCATTTTAGGATAGGCGTCTCGAATTTGAAGCAGCGGTGAGCACTCTCTTTCAAACGTCTCCTGCCCCGAAATATTATCACTTACCTGAATATATATTTTTTTCGCTTCCCCTTTGAGCCACAAAATCGATTTCTTTCTGATAAAGTTTCCCTACATAAACATCATATCCGCGGCGGAGAAGTTCAATACAGACTATATTCTCATACACTCGGCCATAATCCATGTTTCTGCTTCCGAGAACTGCATAACGAATACCGGTATCGCATAAATAGAATTTCTCAGAACTTTCCAAATACTTTTTCCCCCGAATATCATAACGCTTAATGTCGTAAAAAACGAAAGCGTTACACAGATATTTTATATATTTCCCTACCGTCACGTGATTCGTTGTAATCTTATTGGCTGACAGTAGTTTGCTGATCTTATTGGGCGATGTAAGGTTACTGATATTGTCCATAAGGAATTCACCTAATCGCTGCAAAACAAAAGTATCCGGCAAAGCATAATTGCAAGTTCAAATCGGGGACACATCTGGACTTCATCAACAAAAAGATAATTTACTTTTCCCACCTGTTAATTCTCTTCCACATAGGAATGCAATGCATGATATTCTTTAATTTCTTCATACGCCAGATCCATAAAATCGACAAAAATAATATTGATATTTTCAGATTGGGTTTTCAAATATTCAATATATGCCTGCATCAATTTCGATTTGCCTGAGCGACGGATGCCTGTGATGATTTTAATGTCGGGAGTCCCGTTCAATTCAATGATTCTATCCAAATATTTTCTTCTCGTAATTATTTTCATATCATCACCACTTTCAAAAATTGAAATATTTTTATTTTTTGAAAGCGATTTACACTTTTTCTATTCACATCTCTTTATATAGTATTCTTCAACGATTCTCCGATTCACTCCCGGGGTTATCTCCTTTTGTTTCCAGTTTCCCCCGTATGTATCTCCATAGAACCACGGACAGGATCACCGCAATGTAGTCCGTCACAGACTGCCCCAGTATCACTCCGTCCAGGCCGAACAGAAACCGTAGAAGATACAGCAGCGGGATGAGCAGGATCCCCTGCCGCAGCACTGACAGCACAGTCGCCGGGAACGCATGCCCCACAGACTGCATGCAGTTCATGTTTACAAAGAGCAGGCCGATCACCGGACCGGACAGCATATAAGCTACAAGCATTTCCACGCCGTAAGCAACCACGCCCTCATTATTGATAAAGAGCCGGATAATAGGTTCTCGGAACACAAAATACAGAACCGTCGCCGCAATTCCCGCCACGAGGCAGCACTTTTTCGTATAGCGCTCTACCCCGCGGAATCTTTCCATATTGCCGGAGCCGTAATTATAACCGAGAAGCGGCTGCACTCCGTTTGCCAGCCCCATCTGCAGGAAGGTGATAAACATATTTGCCTTAAATACAATCCCGATGGCCGCCACCGGATCGTTTCCATACGCAACAAGAAGCTGATTGAGCACGATTGTGGATACACTCATAAGAGCGGAAAATATTGCGGTGGGAAGCCCGGACGCGCAGGTTCTCTTCATGATTCCCCCTCGCACGGTGAAATCTTTCCATCGAATCGAAAGCAGACGGCTCTTTTTCAGGAAATACCAGAGGTAATAAGCGCTTGCCAGTACATTTCCGATGGTCGTTGCGATGGCCGCTCCCGCAGTTCCCTGCCCCAGGCCGGAGATAAAGATCGGATCCAGCACAATATTCGCGATTGTTCCGATCATGCTTCCGATCATTGCCTCCTTGCTCGCGCCCTCCGCACGGACAATAAAGCTTGCTGCCGCGGACCAGATGATAAACGGCGCCCCGTAGGAAATGTGGAATGTATAGCCGCGGGCAAATTCAAAGGTCTGTTCATTGGCGCCGAACAGCGCCAGGATAGGATTCATAAAGAGAATAAGGACGGCCGCAAAAACAACTCCGATTATCAGGGAGGCATACGTCACAAAAGATGAGGCATTCTTCGCCCGTTTCTCATCCTTCCCACCAAGCGCCACGGATAGTACCGCGCTGCCGCCCATGCCGAGCATATTCGCAAAGGCCATCATGAGTATAAAGATCGGATTCGTCAGGCTGACCGCCGCCACCTGCAGCGAATCCCCGGTCTGCCCCACAAAAAAAGTATCCGCCATATTATAAACAACTGTGACCAGACTGCTGATCACACTGGGAACTGCCATTTTCGCCACAGCTTTTGATATTTTCATCCTCCCCATCAATTCATGTTCATCCATCGTATCACTCCTCCTCTTCCAGATTCTTCAGCATTTTCTCTGTGATTTTCAGAAACTTCTCCTGTTCTTCGGGAGTAATCCCGCGGAGAAGAAGCTCCTCTGTTTTCCCGATTTCCGCGCGGAGCGTCTCTCGGATATTTTCTGCTTTGCCGGTAAATACAATCTTCTTAAAACGGGCGTCATCCTCATCCGGAATCCGCACGATCAGTCCCTCTTCCTCAAGGTTCTTTAACACCTCCGTCGCAGTGGACGGCCTGAGCCCGAATTCTTTTTCAATCTCCTTTTGGTAGACATTATGCTTTTCGCTCTCGAGCAGAATATAATCCAGTATATTTCCCTTTGCCCCTGTAATCCCAATCCTCTCCTGAGCCTTCTTGGATCTCCGGCGGAGACGGTTGGAGATCCGGTTAATCATCTTTCCGGCTTCCATTTTATCCTCCTCTTATCATCGGCGTTATTATTTAGGTTCCTAACTATATTAGTGCGATTATAGATATTTGTCAAGCCCGCTGCTTTACGATGATATTACATGAACTTCCAGATTCCCGTAACTTTCGCTGAGAACAAACCTGTTCTCCAGATTTTCTGTAAGATATACCCGGCCGTCTTCCGTTATGATGATCATGTCGAAATCCTGATGCGCTCTCCAATACTCCTGCGCCTGATCCAGCCCCTTTACAAACATAGACGTGGACAGGGCGTCCCCCATCTTCCCTTCGTCCGCGATAATGGTCACGGAAGCAAGGCCATTATCCACGGGATGCCCAGTCGCCGGGTCAATGATATGCCCATACCGCTTCCCATCCTCTCCGATAAAATATCTCTCATAATTTCCGGAAGTGACGACCGCGCAGTCCGACACAGAAAGCGCACCGATCGTCCCCTCCCCGTACGGACTGCGGATTCCCAGCCGCCAGTCAGTTCCGTCCGGCCGGGAGCCGACAGCCTGAATATTGCCGCCGATGTCAAGAAGCGCAGAGGTAATTCCCGCTTCTTCCACAAGCGCTGCCACTACGTCTCCTGCATAGCCCTTTCCTACCGCGCCCAGATCTATTTCCATCCCTGGCCGGAGAGTAATCTGACTGCCGTTTAACTCCACCTTCTCATATCCCGTATTGGCAAGAAGCGTCTGGATTTCTTCCTCGCCCGGAATGCGGTTCTCATCTGTTGTAAATCCCCACGCTTCGAGTACCGGATATATAGTAGGATCCAGCGCGCCGTCTGTCTCTTCCGCCATGTCCAGAGCAAACCGCACGATCTGAGCCGTCTCGCTGTCAAGAGCCACCGGTTCCCCTCCGCTGTGATTGACCGCCCAGATCTCACTGCTCTCATCTGTCACGGACCATTCACTCTCCAGTTTCCTGATCTCTTCTTCTGCCTGGGCAAGCGCCTGCTCCGCGCCGTCTCCATACGCAGTGAAAGTCATATAAGTGTCCATTGCAAAGAAATCCATCTGCACAGGCTCCTGATCGTTTCGGACAGAACATCCCGCCATACTGAACGCACATAATAATGCAGCTGCGATTTGAAAAGTTTTCTTCATTCTTATTTTAACCTGCTCTTTCTCTTACAGTTTTTATGCCAGTTTCACTTTAGATAAAACTATACTGTAGCTGCTCCCGCCTGTCAACATCCGCCCCGTTTATTTCACGCTTCTGAACTCCGTACTTTTTGCCCATCAAAGCATATCCTTCTGGCCCTTTCAGCCGCTCCTGATATCGCATCCAATCCTACGGACATCGTCCTCGTTCTGGACCGCTCCGGCAGCATGTCCGGAAGCCCTCTTACAAATATGAAGTCCGGCGCGGACACATTCATCGACATCATTGACGAGGCAACCGACGGCGCACAGAACGGCACAATCGGCTCCGGCAGCCATATTGGAATTGTCAGCTTTGCGGGGACCGCTTCTGCTGACACACAGTTAATCACTTCTGTTTCCGGCCTGAAAGCCGCCGTAAACGCTCTGACTGACGGCGGCTCAACCAATCACGCGGACGCCTTTGAAAAGGCCGTGGAATTATTCAATCCTGCCTCCGCAAATGATAAAGTAATTGTCATGTTTACAGATGGAAAGACAACCGCAGGGCCGTCTCCCTCCCCTGTGGCAGCAGCCGCCCGCGCGGCCGGTATCACTATATACTGCATCGGTCTTATCGGCTCTAACGGAATCGACATCAGTGTGCTCAACGACTGGGCTACCGAACCGGATGATTCTCATGTGGCGGTAACGCCTGACGACGCAGAGCTGGAAGCTCTGTTCGCGGACCTGGCCGCTGATATCTCAAAGTCCGGAGCGACCAATGTCGTAATTGACGAAATGATCAATCCGGACTTCATCATTACAGGCATTATTCCTCCGGATAAAGGAACCGCAGCGGCCGTAAACGACACCTCACTGCAGTGGAAGATACCAAAGCTTGGCGTATCGGGGAACGAAGGAGCCTCCCTGGAATTTTATATCAGGCACATCGGGACAGATTCCGGCACAAAAGAGGTAAACAAGTCCATTGTATACTCGGACTCCGAGGGAAATGTCGTCACATTCCCGTCCCCCTCTGTCAAGGTTGAATGCGGGACCGTCGTTACTCCCGAATCGTGTCCCGCCCCTGTCAGCTTCTCCATCGATGGTTGCAAAGATTTCGCTGTCATCGATCTCGGGGACGTATATCTGGAGTCCCAGGGACGCATCATAGAGCTGAATGTAACTCTGAAAAACGTCTGCCCGAATAAACGGGTGGCCCTCGCCGTCATCCTAAGTGAGGCGGACTGCCGCGGGGCCGAACACCAGCGGGGAATGAAAACCTTCACCATTCCGGCGCACAATTATCCGTCCTGCCGGGATGTCCTGGTAAAATGCATCAAGTTCGTCCTGCCCGAAGACAGCTATATGCCATGCGGCATGGATTCCTCCATGTGCGGAGTCCGCAGCCTGAAAGCCCGGGTAATCGCGCATAATATTGATACAGACTACCACTGTTGCGGTACGGTAACAATAAATTAACGGCAGGGAATGCGCAGGAAGTGGAGCGGATGTTTGAAGCGTAAGTTCTTGGAGAGGGACGTGTGGGGACTGTGACTTTGGAGGAATCTGATGGAAGATCTTAGAAGGCGGAGAGATGTTGTTAAGCGGCGCGCAGGGATTGTTTGAGCGGTTGAGTAGATAAGCCCCTTGCGAGACTTACCCCTCTCAGATCCGGACGTGCGGCTTTCCCGCATCCGGCT
>CALWTQ010000059.1 GCA_944384505.1 uncultured Mediterraneibacter sp. | reverse complement strand
CAGGTCACAGACATTGACGATCATCCACTGGATATACCCCGTCAGGGCCAGACGCCAGAATCCTGTTGTCCCGCCCTCCACAGTGCTGACCGCACCATAAAGGAGGAGGGGAATCCACTCCCCAAAGCAGATCCAAAGCCAGTAAAAACGGTTTTCGGCCTTTGTTGGAGGTTCTTCCGCCGCCTTGATGATGGCGGGCGGATAGCTGGGAAACATCAGACGAGGCTTATACAGCGCCACCGCCGCGGCGAACAGGTTAAAATAGGCCGCCATGGCGAGCCCGTCCAAGATGGTGCGCGTCCAGTTCACATACATCCCCCTTTCACCTGTAAGCAAATCAAAAGGTTAGTAATAACTAACCAATATGTATTCAGTATATCTTATCCCGCATGAAAAAGCAATGCACCATTGATGCCATCCTGCGATTTTGCACTATGGAAATGTGGAAAACGGCCACTCCGCCGATGGAAAACAGACATTCACGGCCCGATGGAAAAGCCGCCGGCTTTCCCACAGCCCGCAAACATCGTTTCAGTCTCTTTTATTCATGACAATAGAAAGTTCGCGAAGCGTGTTTTCTATTGGTTGGTTCACCTTTTTATGTTCTGCGGTTCCAGCCCTGGCTCTGCTGGCGCACCGTGACGAAATCCCGGTACAGACCGCCGGCTTCCATCAATTCCTCGTGGGTGCCGGACTGGGCAATCTGGCCGTCCGCAATTACCAGGATCTGATCGGCGTTCCGGATAGTATTCAGCCGGTGGGCAATGACAAGCAATGTCTTTCCCTTGCATAGTTCGCTGATGGCCTGTTGGATGTAGCTTTCGTTGTCGGCGTCCACGCTGGCCGTGGCTTCGTCCAGAATGACGATGGGGGCGTCTTTTAAGATGCACCGGGCAATGGAAATGCGCTGGCGCTCGCCCCCGGAGAGGCTTTCGCCGCCTTCGCCGATTACTGTGTCAAACCCGTTTGGCAGCGCCATGATGAAATCATAGCACCGGGCCTTTTTCGCCGCTTCCATCACTTCCTCTCGGGTGGCATCCGGCCGCCCCATGGCGATGTTGTTGTAGATGGTGTCCTGGAAAAGATACACCCTCTGGAACACCATGGAGATATGCTCCATCAGGTCGGCAAGACGCACGTCACGAACATCCCTGCCCCGCACCAGCACCTTCCCGGCACCCACGTCCCAGAACCGGGCCAGGAGGTTCGCCACTGTAGATTTCCCGCCGCCGGAGGGACCTACCAGCGCCGTCATGGTGTGCTGGGGGAGGGTGAAGGAGATGTCGTGGAGCACATCCTTGTCCCCATAGGCAAAACGGACGTTTTGAAACTCCACCTCCGGCGCTTGGCTGTTTTTTGGAATGGCCGATTTCCCGTTGTCCGGCAGCTCCTTTTCGCCAAAGACCTCCTCGATCCGATCCATGCAGCTGTTCATCACCGTCAGCCGGGTGGCCTGGGTGTACAGGGCCTTGATGGGGCCGAACAGGTCGGATACAAACAGCATGATGCCCACAAGGAAGGTGACGCGAAGCAGCGCCTGGCTACTGAGAAAGAAGGACAGAGCCACAATGGCGGCAGCACCCAGGCCGTAGACAATGTTCATCCAGAGCTGGTAGGGAGAGTGGTTTTCTTCAAAACGGATGTTGGTTTCGCAGCTCTTTTCAAAGTTTTCGGTCAGCTCTTTGGATTTTTCGCCCAGCAGGTTGTAGGTCTTGATGATCCCGATGCCCTCCACAAAATCCAGCACCGCCTCGGTCAGATTTTCGTTCTGTTCCTGCCGGTCCTTGGAATCCCGGAGCGCTTCTTTCTTCATACCTCTGGCGATGAGCAGGACGATTCCGACGACGGCCAGCGCGGCCAGGCCGATCCATATGTTAAAGAACAGCAGGAAGAGCACCATAATGGCTTCCGCAAAAATATAGCTCATCATATCCGCCAGCACGGTCATGCAGTTTTCTTCGATAAACACCATGTCGGAGGAGAGTACCGAGCTGATCTTGCCGATGTTTCCTTCGGTGAAATACCCCATGGGCATCCGCCGCAGATGGGCGCCCAGCTCCATGCGCATATCGGAGAACACCATAAACCCCGCCGCAGACTGGAGCCGGTCGGCAATGTGGTGGAACAAAACCTGTAAAAGGACGCAGGCAGCCATGGCGACTCCATACCACAGGCAGTCCACAGCGGCCAGCGTGCCCTCATAAAATCCGGCCAGCGCCAGAAACGCCAGCATAATGGGGGCCTTGGCCAGCAGGGATTTTAAGAAAGAGAACACAAAGGCCAGCTGGATCCGTCTTTTGTATTTCCCCGACACGGCCAGAATCCGTTTCATCAGTTTAATCATTGTCTATTCCTCCTTCCCAAGCTGCGTTGGCTGTAACGCCCCAGGCGGCGCTGCCTTCTGCTGCCTGCCACAGCTTCGTGTATTCCGGGCAGTTTTCCAGCAGCATTTTATGGCGGCCTATCCCTGCAACCCGGCCGTTATTCAGCACGCAAATCTGATCGGCATTTACAATGGAGTGGAGCCGGTGGGCGATGACGATGACCGTTTTTCCTTTGATGATCTCGGCGATGGCCGCGTTCATTTTTTCCTCGTTCTCCGGATCCATGAAAGCGGTGGCCTCATCCAGCACCACAATGGGGGCGTCCTTCAGAATGGCCCGTGCCAGAGAAATACGCTGGCGCTCCCCGCCGGAGAGCTGTTTGCCGCCGTCCCCGGCCATGGTGTGGATGCCCTGGGGCAGACGGGCGAGAAATTCCATACACTGGGCTTTTTCCGCTGCGACAAGCACCTCCTCGTCTGTGGCGTCCGGTTTTCCCAGGCGTATATTTTCCAGCAGGCTCATGTTAAAGAGAAACTGTTCCTGAGATACATAGGAAATCTGGTCGTTGAGCGCCTCAACGCTCATCTCCCGCAGATCCTGTCCGCCGACTTTAATGCTGCCGCCAGTCACATCGTAGTAATGGACCAGAAGCTTTGCCAGGGTGGATTTCCCGGAACCGGATTCTCCTACCAGGGCGGTGAGGCTGCCCTCCGGCACCGTGAGGGAAATTCCGTGCAGCACTTCCTCTTCCTTGTAGGCGAAGCGGACGTTTTCAAAGGAAAGACTGTGATCTTTCCCAGTAAAAGGCTTTTCTTTTTGTTCCAACGCCGGGGCGTTCATCAGCTGTTCCAGCGCTGTGATCTTGTAATTGATCTGGGGCAGGGTAGACATGAAGCTCAGCGCCCGCAGCAGCGGCGCCCCAGCGCCGAAGGACATGCAGAGCACCAGGGCCAGATCCGGCAGCGTGGAAGCGCCGGAAAGCACCAGATAAGCCCCAATGGGCAGGGTGAACAGGGCCAGGCAGGGGAGAATGCTGTTATACAGCGCCATCCAGGGCCAGCAGACCTTGTACCAGGCCAGCGTGAAATCCCGGTAGCCCCGCACATCCTGCTCAAACCGCTTGTAGGATTCGCCGTCCCGGTTGAAAACCTTGACCACCTCCATGCCGTTGATGTATTCCACAATGGTGTTGTTCATCTTCTGGGCGGAAGCGTAGTAGGCCCCCATTTTGCCGGTACCGGCCTTATACATGGCGCCCATGGCGATGAGGCCCAAAGGCATGGCGCAGAGGGACAGCAGCGCCAGCTTCCAGTCCACAAAAAACATGGCGACAAAGACGAACAGCGGCACCGCCACATTGGAAAGCCCTTCCGGCAGGGCGTGGGCCAACAATAGTTCGATGGAGTCGATGTCGTCAATAAACATCTTCTTGAGGGTTCCCACGCCCTTTTCCTGAATGGTTCCCAGAGGCTGGCGCTCCAGCTTTCCCTGGAGGGAGGAACGCAGATTCCTCAGGGTTTTGTAAGCCGCCCGGTGGGAGAGGGCCAGTCCCTTGACGTAGAACAGGGCGTACAGTACCCCGCAGGTCCCAATGGCCAGTACCCGCCAGGCCACGTACCAAACTTCCACATTTTTGTGTAAAAGCAGCGGCTCCATGAGCTGATAGAGAAAGAGAAAGGGCAGTACGTTCATCACAATGCCGATGAGCATGACCGCCATGGAAGCGTAGGTGGTTTTGCGGTACTCGCCCGCATATTCCAACACTTTTTTGAACACAGCTATAACCTCCTTATATGATTTAATTAGTTAAAACTAACTGCTGCCCGGTAGAAAAGCCCTCTGCTGAGGGCTATTTCTCCACATGAAATTCCAAAGCCTTATGCCAGTCGAACAGCTTGCAGACAATGCGGCAGTGCTGTTCGATCTGCTCCCAGTCAAAGCCATGGATAAACGGCTCATAGATGGTGGTCCAGAAGGCAGAAAGCAGGATATGCAGCTCTTCCGGTCCCACGTCTGTCCGGCAGATGCCCCGCCGCTGGGCTTCTGCCAAAAAGGCGCTGGTGGCATTTGTCAGCACCGCCACCCAGTCGTGCTGAAAATTCGCGTACCGGGTTCCGTCGGAACGGGAGAGCAGTAGGACGAAATCGTCATGCCGGTCGTAGAGAAAACGCATCCACCACATCATGTCTGGGCCGTCCATATCCCAGCCTTTGATGAGTTCTGCGTCCGACATGGCGGCAGGGTCACGGTCTCCCCGGGAATGGGCCACCTCGTACAGGTCCTTCACCGTCTGGTCTACTACGGCGCAGAACAAATCCTCTTTTCCCTTATACCGCTTATACAGCGCCCCGGTGGTGACGCCGGCTCCTTCACAAATAACCTTGAGGGAAGACCTTTCAAATCCATTTGCCAGAAATTCTTTCCGAGCGCTCTCAAAAATCCGTGGGTCAATGGAATGATCTGGCACTGCCATAACATATCACCTCCTCACCTTGATAATTTAATTACCGATAATTTATTTATCAATATAGCACGATGGAATTTTTTTGTCAAGAGATAAGAAATTTTCTTGATAGATTAGTGGCAACCAACTATAACAAAAAGCGGATAATTCTATTTATTAAAAACAGCCAGAGCCACTGTCTGTGGGCTCTGGCTACATAGGAATATAGGTATGTTATTTCAGCCTCCATCCGGCGCTCTGCCTTTGCAGTTCCACCATGTGGCGAAAGAGACCATTCCGGTTCATCAGACCAGACGGAGATCCTTCCTCCGCCACCTGGCCGCTGGAGAGTACGACGATCTTATCCGCTGCCTCCACGGTGCGCATCCGGTGGGCAATGACTAGAACGGTCTTGCCGACGAGAAGGCGGGAGAGGGCTTCCTGTACCTTTGTCTCATTCTCCACATCCAGGCTCGCTGTAGCTTCGTCGAGGAGCAGGATGGGTGCGTCTTTTAAAAGTGCCCGGGCGATGGAGATGCGCTGGCGTTCGCCGCCGGAAAGCCTTGCGCCGTTCTCGCCGATAGGCGTATCGTAGCCCTGAGGGAGTCTTGAGACAAATTCTTCGCAGTTGGCCGCCCGGGCCGCAGCGATCACTTCCGCATCTGTGGCGCCCCGTTTTCCAAGGCGGATATTTTCCATAACCGTATCGTCAAAGAGCACTACATCCTGAAAGACCATGGAATAGTCGGTAAGGAGAACTTCCGGATCTACCGTTGAGATATCTACACCGCCCACGAGGATCCGGCCTCCTGTGACGTCCCAAAGTCTTGCGGCAAGCCTTGCGCAGGTGCTCTTGCCGGAGCCGGAAGGCCCTACCAGCGCAGTGATTTCCCCTTCTTTTGCGGTAAAGCTTACGTCATGGAGCACTTCTTTTTCATCATAGGCAAAATCCACGTGTTCAAATACAATATCGTGTCCTTTCGGGGCAAACCGGCTGCTCCCCTCCGCAGTGGGGGTTTCATAGAGCTCTGAGATACGGTCGGCGGATACCTGTGATATGATCATCTCTGCGATCAGGGCAAGACTCTGGTCAAAAGGAGCGTAGATCCGGGTGATGACAAGGAGGAATAAAAACAGCAGCATGAAATCAATCTCTCCAGAGAGAATCAAATCCGCTCCGGTCAGGATGGTGGTCGCCACTCCCAGGCGCATGATCACGCTGGCAGCGTTGACAAAGACGCCGGTGCCCAGTTCGCCCCGGGTCATGATCCGTTCGTGTTCATCAATCTTCCGGTTCAGGCGTTCCAGATAGAGGTCTTCCTGATTGGTCGCCCGGATCTCCCGTACATTTTCCAATGCTTCCTGGATCCCGTCGGATACCCGGAGAGCGGCTTTTTTCGTCCGCTCAGAGGCGCGGGCTGCTATTTTCCGGCTGCCGAAGAGAAGACCGAAAGCCACCGGCACGCCCCACAGGCAGGCGATAGCAAGCCGCCAGTCATAGAAGACCAGGCATACGGCGATCACCGCCGTGGAGATATAGGCACCGTACAGATATCCCAGGACATGGGACCACACATGCTCCATCCGGTTGACATCCCCCATCAGGGTCTCGGTCAGATCCGCCAGGTCTCGCTTCCCGAAATATCCGAGGGGAAGCCTGCGGAGCCGTTCCGCCATGCCGAGACGGGTCGCCTTTACCTCATTGTATACCAGCCCGTAGGTGGCCCGGTACTGCTGCAGGTGAGTGAGAAATGATAAGGCCAGAAACAGGACAGTCAGGGCGAGGGGAAGCGCCGCAGCAGGCAGAGGATCTGCATCTGTCAGTGTTCCCATGAAGGAGCCTGTGAGGAGATAGAGGATGCCCATCCCTCCCATGACGATCAGATTGACGATGACCGTCCAGAATGCGCCCTTTTTCGTGTTTTTCAGCCCTTGATCGGTGAGGGCATATTTTTTCTGAAATTTTTTGCTGAACATTTACTCCGCCTCCTTTTCACTGGAAATCTTCCACCGGACTGCCCTGTTATAGTCCGCCCACATCCGGGCGTACAGACCGTCTGCTGTCACAAGCTCCTCGTGAGTTCCCTGCTCGGCGATGCGCCCTTTATCCAGGACGATGATCCGGTCAGCCCCGACCACAGTGGACAGACGGTGTGCGATCATGATTACGGTGCGGCCTTTCGTCAGTGTGGCGAAAGCCTTCTGGATCAAGACTTCGTTCTCCGGGTCGGCAAAGGCGGTAGCCTCGTCAAGGACGACGATAGGAGCGTCTTTTAAGATTGCCCGGGCAAGGGCGATGCGCTGCTGCTCGCCGCCGGAGAGGTAGGTGCCCTCCGTGCCGATCAACGTATCCATCCCATCCGGCAGCTTATCAAGGACATCCTGGCATTGTGCGGCTGTAAGGGCGTCTCTTACCTGCTCCCTTGAGGCGTCCGGCTTTGCCGCCCGGACATTTTCCAGGATCGACGCCTTAAAAAGCCGGTTGTTCTGGAAGACGAAAGCCACCTGATCCATCAGTATGTGAGGGTCAATCTCTTTTACATCCACGCCGCCTACTTTGACAGAACCGGAGGTGGCGTCCCAGAAGCGGGGGATCAGGCTTGCCGCCGTGGTCTTTCCGCCGCCGGAGGGTCCTACCAGGGCAATGGTCTGTCCCGGCCTGACTGTGAAAGAGACATGGGAGAGGGCGGGTGTTTCCGATCCGTCATAGGTAAAGCTGACATCCTGAAACTCTACCTTGTTGCCGTGAGGCTTTCTGGGAGCGGCAGGAGTTTTGAACGCCGGGGCTTCCATCACCTTGTTGATCCTGCCCAGAGCCGTTCCCGCCAGCATGATACCGGAGGAGGCGAACATGATCCTTGCCAGCGCCGTGGAGATGATGGCGGAGAACACTGCATAGAAGACAAAATCTGTGATAAATCCGGCAAAATTTCCGTCTGCGAGAGCTCCTGGAGCCAGGAACAGCGCCGCCGGTACCAGGAAGACGAAAGCACCTTCTGTAAAGGTTAAGTTTACGGACTGTGGAACCCGGCACACGTCCGCCTGGTAATACTCCGCTTTCTCGCTGTAATCGTTGATCGCTTCCTGGAAGGCTTTAAAAGAGTAGACAGTCTGCTGGAAGATCTTAACTACCGGTATTCCCCGGACATATTCGGTGCCAGCCTTGGTTATCCGGTCCTGGGCGGCCTGGTATTCCGCCATGATCTGCGCGTTTTTGCCACCCATCATGGCGAACATGGAAATCACGGAGATCACAGCCGCCAGCAGGCAGGCCAGGCCCATCCGCCAGTCGAACAGGAACATCAGGATCACCATAGCGATAAACAGGACGATGGTCCCCACGATGTCAGCAAGGTTGTGGGCCAGCAGAGTCTCCGTGTCGGCCGCCGCTGCGTCAAGGCGTCCCCGGATCAGTCCGGAAGCGTTGGCGTCAAAATAGCCGAGAGGCGCTTTCATCACATGGGCGACGCCCTGCTTGCGGATATTGGAGGCGGTGCGGAAGGCCGCCAGATGGGTGCACATCAGGCCTGCAAAATATAAGGCAATCCCCGCAAAGGCAAAGGAAAAAGCCATCCAGCCATACCGGGTGACACTATGCGCCTGCGTCCAATCCGGGGCGACGGCGATCAGATCCCGCGCCGCCAGCCAGATGCAGATATAAGGCGCCATGGAGAGCAGCATGGACACTGCCGAAAAAAACAGGCCGAGAAAGGTCAGGCCTTTGCGGCTCCCTGCGTAATCCAGCAGGACCGCCACGTCGCTTTTCTTTTTTTCTTTCATAGGTTTCCCTCCTTAAAGATAAAATTTATCAGTTAGAATAAACTAACTCACAGATAAAAAACAAGGGTATCATTCTTCCATAAGCTTCAGCCACCCTGCAGTATAGAAGCTGCGGAACTGTGTGATATCCCGGAGCGCCTGCTCCCGGGGCATGTCGTGTACTGCGATCTCAAAAAGGCCGCTGAACATCCCGCTGGCAATGATATGGCAGAGAGATTTCTTTAACTCAGGGACTTTCCGGCCTGATCTGCGGAGCACATCCATATATTTCAGTGTGTATTCCACCTCGATCTCTACCATGTTATGGATGAAGTGTTCATAGGAAGTCCCTTCCGCTCTGCACAAAAGCAGCTTCACCGGTTCCCGGTGATCACAGATATAGTCCACCATCCAGTTTACGTAGTCCCCGGAAGCCTCGCCCATATGCAGGGGTTGCTCTTCCTCTGGCAGTTCGGCAAATCCGGTCTGGGCTTTCATGAATCTGCCCATGAGGGCGGCGGCGTGCGGCTCTACGATGGAAGCAAACAGCGCTTCTTTGCTGGAAAAATAGCCGTAAAAGGCTCCCGTAGTTACGCCTGCGTTCTTTACGATCTGGCGCAGGGAAGCTCCCAGAAACCCTTTCTCTGAAAACTCATCCAATGCGGCCTGCTGGATCCGCTCTAATGTAGGTAATGTATTTTCCTTCATATCTGCCTCCGTATAACAGTGATATATAACAATGCTATATTATGAAAATATTAAGCTGTTGTCAAGAGTGTATCAATGATTACCTGCAATAATGAGAATATTTATCAATAAAATGAGTTAGGTTTGACTAGCCTGACCCAGCATTGCTATGCTGAAACGGTATACTTATGGAAGATCAGCAAAAAAGAAAGAAGGGATGGCGCATGAAACAGCATAGATTCTGGGCATGGGCTGCAGTGTTCTGTTTTATAATGGTATTTTATACCGGATACAAACATAAGTGACCGGTCAGCCACGAGCGGTTCAGCATTATTGATCAGTTTAACAGTGATGATCAGTTCAACAAAAGTAATTATTTTCATAGTTTAACAGGAGGTAAGTTATCATGTTCAGTGAATCATTGATGAAGAAGATCGGATTATTTGCAGGAGGCGTCCTTTTCGGAACAGCAGGGGTAAAAATCTTATCCAGCAAAGACGCAAAGAAGGTTTACACAGAGTGTACGGCGGCAGCGCTGCGGGCGAAGGACTGTGTGATGAAAACAGTCACGACCGTACAGGAGAATGCGGAGGATATCCTGGCGGAAGCCCAGCAGATCAATGAGGAAAGGGCTGCGCAGGAAGCTGAGGCAGTGCAGGAAACAGAGGAAGACGGTGCGGATCCTTCAGACGAAGGAACCATGTAACCGTCCATGAAATTTATCATAAAGCATGAGATCAAGAGCCGTCTCCGCATCCATGTCGTTCAGGGTAAAATGACATGTGCGGAGGCGGACACTCTTTTCTGGTATCTGGACAGGCAGAAAAATATAACAGATGTCAAAGTGTATGAACGCACCGCAGACGCTGTCATCTGTTATACAGGAGATCGGAGCGGGCTGATCCGTCTGCTGAAGAGCTTCCGGTATGAAGATGTAAATGTACCGGAAAATGTCATCCGCAATTCCGGCAGGGCGCTGAATGCGGCATATAAGGAGAAACTGGCCGCAAAGGCGCTGCTGCATTACGGCGGAAAGCTGCTGATGCCTGCTCCTCTGCGCGCGTGGCTTGTGACGATCAGGTCGCTTCGATATCTTGCGGAGGGACTGCGCTGCATCCGGAAGAGGAAGATTGAAGTCCCGCTTCTGGACGCAGCTGCCATCGGAGTCTCTGTCCTGCGGCGGGACTTTAATACTGCCGGGTCGGTCATGTTCCTCCTGGGTGTGGGAGAACTCCTGGAAGAGTGGACTCATAAAAAATCCGTGGGGGACCTGGCGCGGAGTATGTCCCTGAATATTAAAAAAGTCTGGCTGAAGCGGGACGGGCAGGAGATCCTGGTAAAAGCAGACCAGATCAAAAAGGGCGACGTGGTGACCGTACATATGGGAAACGTGATCCCCTTTGACGGAGAAGTATCCGGCGGGGAAGGCATGGTAAATCAGGTCTCCCTGACCGGGGAGGCTATGCCCGTCCGCAGGGTGCCAGGGCAGTCCGTCTACGCTGGGACCGTGGTTGAGGAAGGAGAACTGGATGTCCTTGTAAAGGCGGTTTCCGGCTCCACAAGATTTGAAAAGATCGTGGCCATGATCGAAGACTCTGAGAAGTTGAAGTCCTCCATGGAGAGCAGGGCGGAGCACTTGGCCGACAAGCTCGTGCCGTATACTTTGTTCGGTACCGTGGCGGTTGGTCTTCTGACCAGAAATGTGACAAAAGCATTGTCTGTACTTATGGTGGATTTCTCCTGCGCGCTGAAGCTTGCCATGCCGCTGACCGTGCTGTCGGCGATCCGGGAAGCAGGCGGGCACGGGATTACTGTGAAGGGCGGAAAGTTTCTGGAAGCAGTTGCGGAAGCAGACACGGTGGTCTTTGACAAGACCGGAACGCTCACAAAGGCAAAGCCCACAGTGAAAGAAGTGATCCCGTTCGGAGAGGAACCGGAGGAAGAATGCCTGCGGATCGCAGCGTGCCTGGAGGAACATTTCCCCCATTCCATGGCAAAGGCTGTGGTCGATGCGGCAAAGAAGCGTGGGCTTGCCCATGAAGAGATGCATTCCAGGGTAGAGTATATCGTGGCCCACGGGATTTCTTCCCATATAGACGGAAAGAAAGTAGTGATCGGGAGCAGCCATTTTGTGTTTGAAGACGAAGGATGCCGGATCCGTCCCGAATATCAGGAGAGATTTGAGACGCTTCCGGAGGAATATTCCCACCTGTATCTTGCTATCGAACGGGAACTGACAGCAGTGATCTGCATTGAAGACCCGCTGCGGGAAGAGGCGGCGGATATGATCCGGGCGCTGAAAACGGAAGGAATACGAAAAGCAGTGATGATGACCGGAGACAGTGAGAAGACCGCCGCTTCCGTCGCAAAGCGGGTCGGCGTGGACGAGTATTATGCGGAGGTGCTGCCGGAAGAAAAGGCTGGTTTTGTGGAACGGGAGAAAGCGCTGGGACACAAGGTCATCATGATTGGGGATGGGATCAATGATTCCCCGGCCCTGTCTGCAGCTGACGCGGGCATCGCCATCAGCGACGGAGCGGAACTTGCAAGGGAGATCGCCGATATCACGATCGCAGCGGAAGACCTGGGAGAGCTGGTCGTTCTGAAGCGCCTTGCCAACGGGATGATGAAGCGGGTCGGGAAAAATTATCATCAGATCATCGGGATCAATGCGGGACTGATCGTGCTCGGCGTTGCTGGAGCGCTCCAGCCGACGACTTCGGCGCTGCTCCACAACACATCCACACTACTGCTCAGCTTAAGGAGCATGAGGAATCTTTTGCCGGAGGAAGAAGGAAGAGAAACCGGCAGACTCAGTACAACTTAAAAACGGAAAGGGGGAAGGCGTTCTGCAGAATTCAGTTTTTAAATAAAGTCAGAATTCTGCGGGACGCTTTCTGCACGTTGCTCAAAAATCTGACAGATAAGATGAATAAAAAACATAGGAGTTATTGATTTCTAATTAGAGTTAGCGTATACTAATCCATAAAAAATAAATGAAGTATATTATAAATTTATTATCGGTGCTATTGCAAAAACAATGGAAATATTGCAAATGGGACGGAGGGATAGTTATGGCTGACGCAATCATTATACTTGGTGTTGTGATCATCCTGATCTTTGCGCTAAAGGGATCGATCAAACATTTCAGAGGAGAGGGCGCCTGCTGCGGCGGCGGATCAGGCAGCGTGAAAACAAAAAAAGCAAAGAAGAAGACGCTCGACGGACCGGTGGTCGGACGGCGCACAATCCGTATTTCAGGCATGCACTGCCAGAACTGCGTCAACAGCGTGACTAACGCACTCAATTCCATAGACGGGGTATCTGCGGAAGTGAGCCTGAAGGACAACTGCGCAGAAGTCTCCTGTGACCGCCCGGTGGATGATATCGATCTGAAACAGGCGGTGGAGAAGGCAGGCTTCAAGGTGGTTGGTATTTCACAGGTATAAGGTGGGAAGCTCCGTGAGCAGGAAAGATGAGATTATTGAAAGACTGAAAGAAAACGGATGCCGAATCACAAAGCAGAGGAAGATCCTGATTGATATCATCCTGGAGAATGACTGCGCAAGCTGCAAAGAGATCTTTTATAAGGCTTCACAGGAAGATGACAGGATCGGAGTGGCAACGGTCTACCGGATGATCAATGCGCTGGAAGAGATCGGGGCGATCAGCCGCAAGAATATGTACCGGATCGAATCCGGAGAAAACTGCGCAGGCGGATGTGATATCGTCCTGGAGGATGATACCGTTTTCAGCATGCCAAAGGAAAAACTGGATCAGATCGTCCGGGATGGCGTCAGACGGTGCGGTTACCTGAGCGACGGGAAGAAAATATCGAGGATCATTTACCACGACGGGCAGACATAGCGGATGAACCCGTATAGTGATTGGAATATTGGATAAAAGACAGGAAACACTGGGTGAAAATACCTGGATGTTTCCTTTTTTACGGTTTCTATATAACTGCCTGAACAAAAATGATAAAAAAGTAATAAGAAAGATATTGATATCTGTTCTCAAATAGTGTATCATAAACCTATGCGTTAGCTGCGACTAACTAATTTGCAAAAGTATTCGATGACAGGAGGACAGACATGAGTGTAGTAATCATAGGGGGGCATGACAGGATGGTATGCCAATACAAGAAAATATGCAGACAGTTCAACTGCAAGGCAAAAGTATTTACACAGATGTCAGCTTCTCTGGGAAAACAGATCGGAAGTCCGGATCTGGTCGTGCTCTTCACAAATACGGTCTCCCACAAGATGGTAAAATGCGCCGTCGAGGAAGCAGAAAAATGTCACGCATCGATCGTAAGATGCCATACGAGCAGTAAGAATGCGCTGGAAGAGATTCTTGGAAATGCATGTGCATGAAGCAGGATACTTTGAAAGCCATTATATAAATATCAACCAAGGAGGTTTTACAGATGTCTCTTATCAACAAAGAAATCAGTGACTTTAAAGTACAGGCTTATCATGAGGACGCTTTCAAAGAAGTGTCAAAGGCGGATGTGCTGGGAAAATGGAGTGTGTTTTTCTTCTATCCGGCGGATTTCACTTTTGTGTGCCCGACAGAGCTGGAAGATCTGGCAGGCAAGTACCCGGAATTTCAAGCAGCGGGCTGCGAAGTGTATTCGGTTTCCTGCGATACCCACTACGTGCATAAGGCATGGCATGATGCGTCGGACCGGATTAAAAAGATCGCATACCCCATGCTTGCAGATCCTACTCATGTACTCTCCAGAGATTTCGAAGTGTATATCGAGGCGGATGGCGTAGCGGAGCGGGGCACATTCATTGTGAACCCGGAAGGAAAGATCGTCTCCTATGAAGTGAATGCCGGAAATGTGGGGCGTAACGCAGATGAACTTCTGCGCAAGCTGCAGGCGTGCCAGTTTGTCCATGAACACGGGGATGAAGTGTGCCCGGCCAAATGGCAGCCCGGAGCGGAAACCCTGAAACCGAGTCTTGATCTGGTGGGACAGTTATGAGAGAGCAGGATGTAAAGAATTTATATGATGTTGTTGTGATCGGCGGCGGCCCGGCAGGGCTGACCGCCGCCCTGTATCTTGCCCGGGCGAGATACAGGGTGCTGGTGGTGGAGAAAGAACGCTTCGGCGGACAGATCACCATTACCCATGAGGTGGTGAACTTCCCCGGCGTGGAACGCGCCAGCGGGGAAGCGCTGACGGAGACTATGCGAAGGCAGGCGGAACACTTCGGGGCGGAATTCCTTCTGACAGAAGTGACCGGACTTGATATGGACGGCGATATCAAGACTGTCCGGACCAGCCGGGGAGACCTGAGCTGCTTCGGTGTGCTGCTGGCTGCGGGGGCTCATCCGAGAAAGGTCGGATTTAAAGGGGAAGTGGAATGGCGTGGAAGGGGCGTGGCCTACTGCGCAACCTGCGACGGAGAATTCTTTACCGGAAAGGAGGTGTTCGTGATCGGCGGCGGATTTGCCGCAGCAGAGGAGAGTGTCTTTCTGACCAAATATGCCAGCCATGTGACCGTTCTGATCCGGGGCGACGGGTTTTCCTGTGCGCCTTCTGCGTCAGAACCTGCACTGGCCCATGAGAAGATCACGGTCCTTCCCCATACGCAGATTGAAGAAGTTTCGGGAGAAACCTTCCTGAACCGGCTGCGGTACCGGAATACGCAGACCGGGGAGATCACAGAGTACCACCCACCGAAAGGGGATACTTTCGGCGTTTTCGTGTTTGCGGGTTATGAGCCGGCTACAGAGCTGGTGCAAGGACTGGCGGAGCTGGACGACAGGGGCTATATCGTCACAGATCGGAGCCAGAAGACAAGCTGCGAAGGGCTGTATGCCGCCGGGGATGTGTGCATCAAGCCGCTGCGTCAGGTGGTCACCGCCGTTGGGGACGGTGCGCTGGCGGCTACAGAGTTGGAGCGTTATGCCGCTGCCATGCAGAAAAAGACCGGGCTGCGTCCTGTGCGGCCGGTCAAAGAGCAGCCAGTTACAGCACAATCTGAAGTGCGTAAGACAGGGGAAGAGCTGTTTACCCGGGATATGCTCTCCCAGCTGGATGCGGTCTTCCAGAGGATGGCTACGCCTCTGGTGCTGAAATTGTATCTGGATGACACGGCCCTGTCAGCCGAGCTGGAAACCTATATGACGCAGCTTTGCGCTCTGACGGAAAAACTCACTCTGGAAAAAGACGAAAGCATGGATACGGAAGCGGCGGATATTCAGGAGCGTCCCTGCGTGCGGATCTGCAGGGCGGACGGTTCCTGGACAGGACTTGCCTTTCACGGCGTCCCGGGCGGACATGAGTTCACGTCTTTCGTGCTGGGACTCTATAATGCGGCAGGACCGGGACAGGCGCTGGACGAAGAAACTCTCCGGAGGGTGCGGGCGCTTCCGGCGGCAAGGATGCAGATCCTGGTCTCCTTGTCCTGTACCATGTGCCCGGAGCTAGTGACGGCGGCCCAGCGGATCGCCACAGAGAACCCGCAGGTCACGGCGGAGGTCTACGACCTGAACCATTTCCCGCAGCTTCGGGAAAGGTATCATGTCATGAGCGTTCCCTGCCTGGCAGTCAATGACGGAGAGAAAGTCGCTTTCGGGAAAAAGGATATCCGGCAGCTTGCAGAACTGCTGGAATCGCAGGAAAAATAGTGTTAAATCCGGTCAGCTATCAGAGAGGAGGAAGTCCTGTGTTTACGATACGGCCATACAGAGAGGGAGACGCGGAAGGCTGCGGCCAATGTTTTTACGAAGGCTTTTTCACCTGCCCCATTGATGAAAATGACAGGATCCTTTTGCGGGATTACGCCCAGGTCCTGATAGAAAAATGCAGCTTCGCTTATGTGGCAGAAACTCCGAACCGCCAGATCGTGGGCTTTATCAGCGGCAATTACGGGAAAAGATTCCGTCCGGAGAAGACAGATCATGACCGGTACAAAAGGCATTATGCGGCCTGGTGCCGGATGTTCCTGAAGTTCTATCTGAAAGGGTACCGCTTGTCCGAGACATTCCAGAACCAGCTGGACGGCTTTATTTTACAGGCACGTGAGCGGGAGGAGAAGTTTTTTGACGGATGCGATCTGGAGCTGGTGGCTCTCACTTCCAGAAAGGATTACCGGAAAGGGCTGGGGACGGCGCTGGTATCCAGGTTTATGGACAGAGCGGCGGCTGACGGAGCCCGGAACGTGCGGCTTTTGACAAATACCCTGGCTTCCTGGGAATTCTATGAAAAGAGAGGCTTTACGAAGATCCTGGAAAAGCCATTCCCGGACGGTTCCGGACAGAAAACCCTCATTTATGAATATAGTTCCGTACAGAAAGAAAAATGAAATGACCAGACAGCAAATCTGAAAAGGGAGAATACAGGATATGGAGACGAACGGAAGAAAACGCGAGCCGGTCAGGCTTGGTACACACGGAGAGAACTATGGGAACTGGATGTCCGCGCCGGTCTTTTATATGGTGGGTGCGCTGGTTGTCCTCATGGCAGTCCTGTGTGTCATATCGCATTTTATCCCCGGCATGAGGCTGATCGGGGTTCTGGCTCTGGCTGCTGCTGTGGCAGTACTGCTCCTGCTTGCATGGATCACATGGATCCGGAGACAGTACGCCTTTGGCGGAGGCGGCATGATGGAGCAGATCCATGAGGTTCTCCTGTCTCACCTTGATTTCGAAGGGAAGGGGACGCTTCTGGAGATAGGATGCGGATCAGGCGCGCTCTCCATCCGGGCGGCGCTTTCCTGGCCGGAGGCGGAAGTGACCGGCATAGATTACTGGGGCGCAGTCTACAATTACAGTCAGGCCATGTGTGAGAGCAATGCCTGGAGCGAGGGCGTATCCGAACGGTGCCGGTTCCTTCACGGCGACGCCCGGAAGCTGGACTTCCCGGACGAGACCTTTGACGCTGTGGTGAGCAACTATGTCTACCATAATATCAACGGTGCAGACAAGCAGGCACTGCTTCTGGAAAGCCTGCGTGTGCTGAAAAAAGGCGGCGTATTTGCCCTCAATGACGACATGAAGCCTCATATGTACGGGGATATGGAGGAGTTTGCAGAAAAACTGCGCAAAATGGGATATCAGGAGGTGCGGATCATCGATACGGCGCAGGAAGCTTTCGGTTCCCATCGCCGGGCTGCACTGATGATGCTGGGAGATTCCCGGATGCTGGCAGGCCGGAAATGAGACGGCGGCGCCAATGGCCGGACAGACCGGGACAGCCGGTCATAATTATATGGAAAGAAAAAACGTGCTGCATTTCGTGGAAATCCACTTTGACTGCAGCACGTTTTTTAACGGAAACCCAAGAAAAGTTATCGTTTTATGTTAAATGCCTGAAAACCGGGATATACGGCGCTTTTCCCCAATTCTTCCTCGATGCGCAGAAGCTGGTTGTACTTGGCGACACGTTCGCTCCGGCTGGGTGCGCCTGTCTTGATCTGGCCGGTATTGAGCGCCACGGCAAGATCGGCGATAGTGGTATCCTCTGTCTCTCCGGAGCGGTGGGAGGTCACGGCGGTGTATCCGGCCTTATGGGCCATCTTGATGGCTTCCAGCGTTTCAGACACGGAGCCGATCTGATTCAGCTTGATCAGGATAGAGTTCCCACATCCCAGAGAGATCCCCTTTTCCAGACGCTCTGTATTGGTGACAAACAGGTCGTCCCCTACAAGCTGGATGCGGCCGCCCAGCTCTTTTGTGAGGATCTGCCAGCCTTCCCAGTCTTCTTCATCCAGGCCGTCTTCGATGGAATAGATGGGATACTTGTCCACAAGGGATTTCCAGTGTTCGACCAGCTCAGCCGAAGTGAAAGCCTTTTTGCATTTCGGGAGGATGTATTCACCCTTTTTATTCCCTTTCCATTCGCTGGACGCTGCATCCATAGCGAGGACAAAATCTTTGCCGGGCTCATAGCCTGCCATTTTTACTGCCTCGAGGATGCATTCGATGGCTTCCTCATCGCTGGAAAGATCCGGCGCAAAACCGCCTTCATCTCCCACAGAGGTTGCCAGCCCTTTTGATTTCAGAAGGGACTGAAGGGAGTGGAAGACCTCCGTACACCATCTCAGGCCCTCGGAGAAACTGGAAGCGCCCGCCGGCATGATCATAAATTCCTGTACATCCACGGTGTTTGCCGCATGGGCGCCGCCGTTTAAGATGTTCATCATAGGGACGGGAAGCCGGTTGGCATTCACCCCGCCGAGGAAACGGTACAGCGGGAGATCAAGGGAAGCGGCAGCCGCCCTGGCGCATGCGATGGAAACGGCGAGGATCGCATTTGCCCCGAGGTTGGATTTGTCTTTTGTGCCGTCCGCATGGATCATGGCATTGTCAACAGCGTAGATATCGCTGGCGTCCATGCCTGTCAGCACCCCGTTGATCGTGGTGTTGATATTGTGGACGGCCTTGGACACGCCTTTCCCTCCGAAGCGGGAAGTATCCCCGTCCCTTAATTCCAGCGCTTCAAATTCCCCTGTTGACGCCCCGCTTGGGGCAGCGCCTCTTCCAGCCGTCCCGTCTGCCAGAAAAACCTCCGCTTCCACAGTGGGATTTCCTCTGGAATCAATGATCTCCCGTCCGATCACCTTTTCAATCTTTAAATAATCCATAGACATTCATCCTTTCTGGCGAAAACATCCCCGCCCCACTCAGCAGGCATGGGGCAAAGGAGTTTTCATGATTTATTCACATGGGTTAGAAATAACTAACCATACATATTCTATCAAAGAAAAAAGAAAAATTCAATTATATTTTTGACAATCATTCTCAACTAGTATATAATGCGGTTAGAAAAGACTAATCAAAAGGAAAGAAGGCCTGTAAAGTGGGAAGGTATTACAGATTGTCAAAATCAATCACGGAAGAGATGGCTGCAGAGATCCTGAGAGAGGCAAGAGAGGTTAAAAACGTCCGTGAGGCGAAGTTTCTGGAGGATTGTTCCAAAATCCTGGTAGTGACAGAAAAAGAGAACTATCCGGAAGTGATGACCAGGCTTGTCAATATTTTCAGCCGTGTCGGCCGCGGGTGCGAGATCTCTTTCGCAGGCTTTGCAGATCAGGATGAGTAGGAAAAGGAAATTCCTGATCCCGGCAGCCCTCGTACTGATCGGCGTTTCCCTCTGGAACATCCTCCCGGATTATCTGGATAAGCGCGCCTCATCCCGGACCTATGAAGAACTGAGGGAAGATTATACAGAGGTTCCGGCAGGGGACGATACAGAAAAGAAGAAGGACTGGTGGCTTACAGACGTGCTGATCCGGTTTGACGAACTGAAAGAACAGAATTCAGATATCGTGGCATGGATCCGCTCGGACGATCCGGAAAGTACCGGGATCGATTATCCTGTCCTCTACTCAGGGGATAATGAGAAATATCTGAGAAGAGATCTGTACGGAGAGGAGCATATCGCCGGGAGCATCTTCCTGGAGGGGCTGAACCGGCCGGATTTCACGGACTATTATACGATCATCTACGGGCATAACATGAATGACGGAAGCATGTTCGGCAGCCTGAAGAAATATAAAGAAAAAGGATTCTGGGAAGAAAACCAGTATTTCACTTTGTATACGGAAGACACTGCATACCGGTACCAGATCTTTGCCTGTCAGGAAGCGGTAAACGGCGGGGACGTCTATAAGATCGGCTATGAGCCGGGCGAAGAGTATCAGGCGCTGATCGACGGCATGACCAGCGATTCCCTGATCGATACAGGCATCCATCCGGACAGCAGTCATAAAGTGATGACCCTCTCTACCTGCACCGGAAGCGGATACAGCAGGCGCTTTGCCGTCCATGCCGTGTGCGTGGATGTGCAGGAAACAGCAGGAAACCTTGGCGAATGAAAAAGTTTATTGCATATCGAATGGAGGGATGATTTTATGTGCCATATAGCATTAAGCATACCAGATGAAGTCCTTTATGATACAAAAATGAGCCATGAGCAGGCAAATCAGTTTGCAAGACAGGCAGTGGCGCTTGCTTATTACACACAGAGCGGCGTGTCCATAGGATATTGTTCCCGGATAGCAGGAATGACAGAAGAAGAATTTCTGGAGGAGTTGGATAATGCGTAAAGTAGTTGAAACTGGGATCAAAGAAGCCGGAAAAAGTATGGAATAAGGCTATGATAAGCATGTGAAAAGTAACCGCGAAGGCGGTTACTTTTATAGAGAGAAGTTAGTTAAAACTCACTACAGAGAGTTGTGACAAACCAACAGGAGGAAGATATGGAAAAACAGGGACATCCGACCAAGATAGGAGCGATCGGCACAAACGTGCCTAAAAACACAGAGGAAAAGGAAGAGGATTTCCTGGAGACGATCTTCAGCCGCTGGCGCAGCGGGAAGGCGATGCGCCTGACAGACTTTGCCATGGAGACAGGGGAGAACAAGGCTCATCTAAGAAGCCTGGCAAAACGTCTGGTGAACCACGGGTATATCCAGATGTCGGAGGACGTGATCACGCTGACGGACATCGGGAAGATCCGGGGAAAAGAGTGCATGGACCGGCACCAGCTCCTGACCCAGTTTTTCCAGATGGTCAGCGGCATGACAGAAGAGGAAGCCGAGAAGGACGCCTGCCGGGCAGAGCATACCATCAGCAGGGCGGCGATGGAGGGAATCACGAATTTTCTGATCCAGGGAGATGTATATGACAGGAGTTATTCCAATATGGACCTGTCCCTTTTCTTTGATCCGGGCGTTTACCCCATGGCGATGGATATCTATGAGATCGAGCGGCGCAGCCCCCGGATCCTGGCGAAAGAATGGGAACTTTTTGAACCTTACGCCTGTCTGGAAGTAAAGGACGGCAGCTCCCTTTTCCGGCTGAGGCAAAAGGAATCCGGAAACAGGATCAGCCTCTGGTACAGAAACGATAACAGGTGGAAACAGGCCGCCAGTGAGAATGGAGAATTTCTGTTGGAAAGCACGCTCTTTGCATATACAGCCAACGGCCGTTTCCCGGTCACGGAAGGGACTGTCACGGCTGCTGTCACAGAGGAGGGCAGGGAACCGCTGACCCTGGACTGCAGGGAAATCAATATCCATGTGATCTGAGAAAGGAAAATGAAATGCCGACAGGAGATAATTTAAAACGGGATGGGAGACCCTCTATGATGCAGATCCGCTGCCTGCAGGAACTGAAGAGGCTGCAGCCGGTGGGCAGAGGGTTCCAGGTGGTGATCGCCGAGAAATGTCATATCTCTGCCCCGGGGATCAATAAAAGCCTGAAAAAGGCCATAGAGCAAGGCCTGATCACAAAGTACTATACATTCACAGAATACGGAGAACAGTGGCTCGGCGTCTATGGACGTCTGGTGGAACGCCTGGAGCGGTATCTGGAAGAGATTCAGATACCGGAATCGGAAAAGGAAAAACACATCCGGATGATGGTGGAGGATATGGATCCGTTCCTGCTGGAATCCATACTTTCCGCAAACGAAAGACAGGTAAAGCCCGGGGACAGGAAATATAAAAGCCTCATGGAAGAAGTGGACTGCAATATCGGTGAAAACAGAGGGATCCGGGTGCGGATCGCAGTATACCGCATGGACAGGAGAAAAAATGGGAAAGACGCCTTTTCCATGGGAAACCGGGCATTTGAGCCGGAGGCGCAGCTGCTGAAAAGAGATGGAAGGGATTGCCTGATCCTGCGAATCCGGGAGATGGAGGCGAGATCCAGGATCGACGGCAGAGAAATGACCGGGCGGATCAGCAGCCTGAAATATGAGCAGGACGAAGAATTAAAGAGGGTGAAGGATCTGACAGAGGAATCCGAAGAGATCGAGATCCCGCTGGAGGCATTCAAAATGCATGTCAGCCCCGGCGGGGAAATAAAAGGCGTGCTGCCGGTCACGGTGACCTGCAGCGTGGGGAACAGGCATATGCCGGAAAGCACCGCTTTGTTGATGTTCTGGATGTAGGCTGCTCCTGAATGAAAAGAAACGAAATTGATTTAAAATGATAAATAAGTTTCAATAAACGAGAAAATAGACGCATAAACAACTAAAATATCTGAAAATTAACCAAGAAGCAATAAAAAACCTGAAAAAAGTTGTTGACAGTGTTGGGATAAAGTGGTATATAATGATTACATAGGTTAGAAAGTACTAACCCAAATAAGAAGAGTCTAACTGCATATAGACGGAATTTTTCTTCGTTTTGTGGTGTTTCGGGAGAAAGATAACGGAGTATGTGGTTTCTCTTTGAAACACCAATTTTATTTTTAAATGCCTATATGGCAGGAAAGGAGTATTTTATGAAAAAGCTTTTTAAGAAGTTTGCAGCAATCGGTATGGCGGCTATGATGATCATGGCAATGGGAGTGACAGCGTTTGCGGCTGATGCAAAGTATGATGGGGCGTATGCAGCAGAGGTGTATGATCCGGGGACATATGGGACTTCTGATCAGGATCTCTCGATGGGGGATCCGGCAGTTTTGGATGCGGATGTTTCCTATAGCGATGGCGTTACGACACTGAAAGTCTATACAACAGAAATGAACGGCGTAATGGGCATTTTTTCTGGATATATAAACACCATGAGCATTACGGCTGGATCGCAGACTGTTGATGGTGCGTATGTCGCAGCTACAGATACTGTGGAATCTTATTTCGTGTTCGAGTTACCAGGGGACTATTCAACAGGAACGCAGGTCTTTGATACATCATTTACAATCCATATCAATGAGCTTGGATTTAATCATCCTGCGGTAAGTGGCGATTTGGTTTGCTATTTCTAATAATCTATAAGTAGTATAAACAATTAAGTTTTGTTATGTATTGTTATGGAGAAATGTATATTTTGTAGTATGCATTTCTCCATAATTAAGTCTATGGAAGGTTAAATCTATGAGGAAAATAAAAAAAAGTCTGGCCTTTCTTTTACTGTTTTCGCTTATCCTATCCGCATTCTCAATAAATGGATTTGCGTCTGAGCCAACAATAAAAGAACGACTGGAAGAGAAAATTGAAGAAATAGAGTCACTGGATGCTTCGAAATACACAGAAGATAGCTACCAAGCAGCGCAGGATGCCGCAACAGCAATCAAGAGTAATATGTCAAATGAAAGCCTGATGGAGCAATACGGTGAGCAGTGGCTTACATTTCTACAGAATCGGATTGACGCGTTGGAGGAAATAGAGACAGAGCCGACGATAAAAGAAAAACTGGAAGAAAAAATAGCGGAGATAGAGTCACTGGATGCTTCGAAATACACAGAAGATAGCTATCAAGCAGCCCAGGATGCCGCAACAGCAATCAAGAGTAATATGTCAAATGAAAGCCTGATGGAGCAATACGGTGAGCAGTGGCTTACATTTCTACA
>CALWTQ010000058.1 GCA_944384505.1 uncultured Mediterraneibacter sp. | reverse complement strand
TACAAGCCGCGCCAGTTGTACGTCTCAGCCTGTTTAGGGCAGTAACATTTCCGACAGGAGATGCGCAGGAAGCGGAGCGGATGGTTTGAGCATACTTTCTGGGGAAGGAGACAGCCGGGAGATGTGACTTTGGAGGAATCCGCTGAAAATCTTGAAGGGCGGAGAGATGTTGTTAAGCGGCGCGCGGGGATTGTCTGAGCGGAGCGAGTTGCCCGGAGCGCCGATTTGCCTTTAAACATCTCTTCGGCCTGTTAGATTTTCCGGATTCTGGAACGGAACATCGCACGGCTGTCCCCTTTCACAGAATACGTATCACAAACCATCCGCTCCGCTTCCGGACGTCAGCTACAGGAAATGTTAGTGCGCTAAATAGCTGAACTCTTACTTAAAATATATAAAAACCTTGTAAACTGTGTTGACAAATCTGGATCGGAGTGCTATTTTATATTCATGAGGTTTAGCACTCGTGAGAAATGAGTGCTAACAAGCAATTATTAAGGAGGAATTACAATGAAGTTAGTACCATTGGGTGACAAGATTGTATTGAAACAGTTAGAAGCAGAAGAGACAACTAAGTCTGGTATCGTTCTGCCGGGACAGGCAAAAGAGAAACCGCAGGAAGCAGAAGTAATCGCTGTAGGCCCGGGCGGCAATATAGATGGTAAGGAAGTTGTAATGCAGGTAAAGACAGGCGACAAAGTAATTTATTCTAAATATGCGGGAACAGAAGTAGAGCTTGACGGAGAAGAATACATTATCGTAAAGCAGAACGACATTCTCGCAATTGTAGAGGCATAGGCATTGAGCAGTTGGCGAGGTGTTTTCAAGCCTGGTGCGAAAGCCGTTCGGTGAGTTTAGAGAGGTGTTTTCAAGCTTAGAGAAGCGAACATCCAAAAGAGACAGCTAGATGTTTCCGGGCTTAGGAGAGGGAACATCCTGAATAAAGATGTAAGTGAACCTGCCCTGAAGCTGGGCGCTATCATAAAAATAATAGAAAATAAGGAGATGCTTAACAATGGCAAAGGAAATTAAATATGGAGCTGAAGCCAGAGCAGCACTGGAAAAAGGCGTAGATAAACTGGCGGATACAGTAAAGGTAACACTGGGACCAAAAGGAAGAAATGTTGTTCTTGACAAATCATTCGGTGCACCGCTGATCACAAACGACGGTGTTACGATCGCAAAAGAGATTGAACTGGAAGACGGATTCGAAAATATGGGAGCACAGCTGATCAGAGAAGTTGCTTCCAAGACGAACGATGTAGCCGGAGACGGAACAACAACAGCAACTGTCCTTGCACAGGCTATGGTGCATGAGGGAATGAAGAACCTGGAGGCAGGCGCTAACCCGATCGTCCTGAGAAAAGGTATGAAGAAAGCGACAGACAAAGCTGTTGACGCAATTCATGCAATGAGCAGCAAAGTAAAAGGCAAAGAACAGATCGCCCGTGTTGCAGCTGTTTCCTCAGGAGATGAGGCTGTAGGCGAGATGGTGGCTGACGCGATGGAGAAGGTTTCCAACGACGGCGTTATCACGATCGAAGAGTCCAAGACAATGCAGACAGAGCTGGATCTGGTAGAAGGTATGCAGTTTGACCGCGGATATATTTCCGCTTATATGGCAACAGATATGGAGAAGATGGAGGCAGTTCTGGAAGATCCGTATATCCTGATCACAGATAAGAAGATCTCCAATATCCAGGATATCCTTCCGCTTCTGGAGCAGGTTGTACAGTCAGGCGCAAGACTTCTGATCATTGCAGAGGATGTTGAGGGCGAGGCCCTGACAACTCTGATTGTCAACAAACTGCGTGGAACATTCAACGTAGTTGCGGTTAAGGCGCCGGGATATGGCGACAGAAGAAAAGAGATGCTGCAGGATATCGCAATCCTGACAGGCGGACAGGTGATCTCCGAAGAACTCGGACTCGATCTGAAAGAGACGACCATGGAACAGCTTGGACGTGCAAAATCTGTTAAGGTTCAGAAAGAAAATACTGTAATCGTTGACGGATGCGGAGAGAAGAGCGCGATCAACGACAGAATCGCTCAGATTAAAAAGGCGATCGAAGAGACAACATCTGACTTCGACAGAGAGAAACTGCAGGAGAGACTTGCAAAACTGGCAGGCGGCGTAGCGGTAATTCGTGTTGGCGCAGCTACTGAAACAGAGATGAAAGAAGCAAAACTCCGTATGGAGGATGCGCTGAACGCTACGAGAGCAGCAGTGGAAGAGGGAATTATCGCAGGCGGCGGTTCTGCATATATCCATGCTGCAAAAGAAGTGGCAAAACTGACAGAAGAGCTGGAAGGCGATGAGAAGACAGGAGCTAAGATCCTTCTGAAAGCACTGGAAGCTCCGCTGTACCAGATCGCTGCAAACGCAGGCCTTGAAGGCGCGGTTATTGTAAATAAAGTAAGAGAATCAGAGCCGGGCATCGGATTTGATGCATACAAAGAAGAGTATGTAGACATGGTAGAGGAAGGGATTCTTGATCCTGCAAAGGTTACAAGAAGCGCTCTCCAGAACGCGACAAGCGTTGCATCTACACTGCTTACAACAGAGTCGGTTGTATCTACGATTAAAGAGCCCGCACCGGCAGCACCGGCAGGCGGCGCAGGCGGAATGGGTATGATGTAATTATTGAAAACAGTTCAGCTTGATCAGCTGGAATCTACGGGTTATGGACCTGTGCGGAACAGGTTCATGGCCCGTAGATTTTTTGGTTTTCAGACCAAATAAATCTGCAGAAAAGGATTGATTTATAAGTATGACTTATGAATCTGATTAAAAATAAATCAAGAGAAAAATAGGAAGGAAATCAGAAAATGATTGACATAAGTCTCGAATTTTTGTAGTATATCAGATAACCATTTACAAATGTGGATTCATAAGAAAGAGAGGTCATAGAATATGGGAAAGATTATTGGCGAAGGAATTACATTTGACGACGTGCTGCTGGTTCCGGCATATTCTGAAGTGATTCCGAATGAGGTAGATCTGTCTACTTATCTTACGAAAAAGATCAGACTGAATATTCCGATGATGAGCGCCGGAATGGATACGGTTACAGAGCATCGTATGGCAATCGCAATGGCGCGTCAGGGCGGTATCGGAATTGTACATAAAAATATGTCTATTGAGGCTCAGGCGGAAGAAGTGGACAAAGTAAAGAGATCGGAGAATGGAGTAATTACAGATCCGTTTTATCTGTCGCCTGAGAATACTCTGGAAGATGCTAATAATCTGATGGCAAAGTTCCGCATTTCAGGAGTGCCGATCACCGAGGGACGGAAATTAGTCGGGATCATTACAAACCGTGATCTGAAATTCGAAGAAGACTTCTCAAAAAAGATTAAAGAATCCATGACTTCTGAAGGGCTGATTACAGCGAAAGAAGGAATCACTCTGGAAGAAGCAAAGAAAATACTCGCAAAGGCAAGAAAGGAAAAGCTTCCTATTATTGATGACGAGGGAAATCTGAAAGGACTCATTACCATCAAGGATATTGAGAAGCAGATCAAGTATCCGCTGTCAGCGAAAGACTCTCAGGGGCGTCTGCTCTGCGGAGCTGCAATCGGAATTACAGCAAACTGCCTGGACCGTGTGGAGGAACTTGTGAAGGCAAAGGTGGACGTGATTGTCATGGACTCTGCTCACGGGCATTCAGCCAATGTACTGCGCACGGTGCGCATGGTGAAAGAAAAGTATCCGGATCTCCAGGTAATCGCAGGAAATGTGGCGACAGGAGAGGCAGCGAAGGCCCTTATTGACGCCGGCGTGGATGCGGTAAAAGTCGGAATCGGACCGGGATCTATCTGTACAACCCGTGTGGTTGCCGGAATCGGAGTGCCGCAGATTACGGCTGTTATGGACTGCTATGAGGCGGCAAAAGAGTATGACATTCCGATTATTGCGGACGGTGGCATTAAGTATTCCGGCGACATGACAAAGGCGATCGCAGCCGGAGCAAATGTGTGTATGATGGGAAGCATCTTCGCGGGATGTGATGAAAGCCCGGGAACATTCGAGCTGTACCAGGGAAGAAAATACAAAGTTTACCGCGGTATGGGATCCATTTCTGCTATGGAGAACGGCAGCAAGGACCGCTATTTCCAGGAAAACGCGAAGAAGCTTGTTCCGGAAGGAGTGGAAGGACGTGTTGCGTATAAGGGAACTGTGGAAGACACTGTATTCCAGCTTATGGGTGGACTGCGCTCCGGTATGGGATACTGCGGAACACATAATATAGAAGAGCTGAAGGCGAACGGACGCTTCATCAAGATTTCGGCAGCTTCCTTAAAAGAAAGCCATCCGCATGATATTCATATCACAAAAGAAGCCCCGAACTACAGCGTGGATGAATAAAGTGTTTTAATAATTTCAAAGAGGAGTCACTGTCTCACAGATGAGTAATATCTATAGGGCAGCGGCTCTTTTTTACAGTAAGCACACCGGATTGAAAAGGGTACGCGCCCGGTTATTTTATAAATTCATAAGAATTTCTTCACAGGAGTTAAGAAATTGTATGATAAAATGTTTTATAAACAGAGGGGATATTGTGTGGACAGGCATGACGCCATAAATAAGGATATCCCGGGAAAACAGGCTGGGACATAAGATGAACTCATATGAAAGAAAAAACAGAAACAGTAAAAATAGAAATACAGGAACCAGAAACAGTAAAACTGCCGGAAACAGGAAAAAGCAAACTGCAGGGAATGTATCTAAAATAAAATATTTAAAACCTGGCATTGTGATTCTTGTGATACTGACCATAGCCCTGATCATCCGGTCGTGTGTTCTCGGCCGCGGGTATCAGGTGGATGTGGATGCGTCAGAGCCGGAGATTGATGTCCAGCTTCTTGACATAAATCCGTACTCCAGGCCGGGCATTGAGTCGGATGGAATAACCGGGATCGTGATCCATTACACAGCGAATCCCGGGAGTACGGCTCAGGACAACCGGGACTACTTTAACGGACTGCAGTATTCTCAGGAAACATCGGCGAGCAGCAATTTTGTTGTGGGACTTGACGGGGAGATTATCCAATGTGTGCCTACGTGGGAGGTGGCATATGCTTCCAATGAAAGAAATAATGACACGGTGTCGATTGAAGTGTGTCACCCGGATGAGTCGGGAAAGTTCACAGATGAGACGTATCGGTCGCTGGTGCAGCTTACAGCCTGGCTGTGCGTGAAGTTCGGGCTGAGCGAGGATGATGTGATCCGCCATTATGATGTGACGGGAAAGATATGTCCGAAGTATTTTGTGGAACATGAAGACGCATGGGAAGAATTCAGAGACAATGTGGCAAATGCCATTCAGAAGACAGAAAGCGATTCGGCTGCATAGCTGAATTCTTCTGGAAAATCGCCGGATTTGAGGATTTCCTTCTTGCGGTTGCCATTGGAAATTGCTATACTAGGATAGTATTTTAGGTAGAATCTGGAGGATGGATATGAACGATCTGGAAATGTACCGGGAGCAGCTCGCGATCTGTGACGATAAGATTATAGATGCTCTTGTGGAGAGAAACGCGATCATTGAGAAGATCATGGCGTATAAAGAAAAATATGGAATGCCGATCCTCCAGCCCGCTCAGGAGGCGAAGCAGAAGAGAAGGCTGGACGAGAAGCTCAAAGACAATAAATATCAGGAAGAGATCCAGGATGTATTCAGGAGGATACTGCGGAACAGTAAGAGGATCCAGGCGAGGAAGCTCTTTTCCTACAATATAGTTCTGATCGGATTCATGGGGGCGGGAAAGTCAACAATTGCAGATTATCTGAGCACGATGTTTGATATGCGGCTGGTGGAGATGGATCAGGAAATCTCCGAGAGAGAGGAGATGAGCATTCCGGATATCTTTGCCACATACGGGGAAGAATATTTCCGCAACCTGGAGACGAATCTTCTTAAGGAACTGCAGACGGGAAGGAACTGCATTATCTCCTGTGGAGGCGGCGTCGCGATGCGGGAAGAAAATGTAGTTGAGATGAAGAAAAACGGAAGAGTGGTTCTCCTTACTGCGAGCCCGGAAACTGTGTACGAGCGTGTAAAGGACAGCAATGACAGGCCTCTGCTCAATGGCAATAACAACGTAGAGTTTATTGCAGAGCTTATGGAGAATCGCAGAGAAAAGTACGAAGCTGCGGCGGATATTGTGATACAGACAGATGACAAGACAATTCTCGCGATTTGCGAAGAGCTGATTACTAAGCTGATGGAGCTGGATGAAAAATAATGTTTGAAAAATTTTTCCCGGATGAATATGTGGCTTCCACATATATCATCCCATTTGAAAAGTTATATGAGAAAGGATACCGTGGGGTTATCTTTGATATTGACAATACGCTTGTCCCTCACGGGGCGCCTGCGGACGAACGCGCCGGAAAGCTGTTCAGGAAACTTTCGGACATCGGCTTTTCTTCCTGCCTGCTTTCCAATAATCAGGAGGCCAGGGTGAAAATGTTTAACAGGGAGATTGGCACGAAATATATTTATAATGCCCATAAGCCTTCGACAAAAAATTACATCCGCGCGATGGAGATGATGGGGACGGACCGGTCGAATACATTGTTTGTCGGAGATCAGCTGTTTACGGACGTCTGGGGGGCAAAACGGGCCGGGATTTACAACATTTTGGTAAAGCCTATTCACCCGAAGGAAGAGATACAGATCGTTCTAAAGCGTTATCCTGAAAGGGTTGTCCTTCATTTCTATAAAAAAAGATTGAAAAATAAGGTAAATTAGTATAGAATTAACTAATGGAACGTCAGTAAAGGCGTACGATTGAAGGAGGAAGATAAATGGTCGCAGCAGGAGATTTTAAGAACGGCATTACTGTGGAAATTGATGGTAATATTTATCAGATTTTGGAATTTCAGCATGTAAAACCTGGAAAAGGAGCAGCTTTTGTAAGAACAAAATTAAAAAACATTATCAGCGGTGGTGTTGTTGAGAAAACTTTCCGTCCTACTGAAAAATTTGAGAATGCTCATATCGACAGAAAAGAGATGCAGTATCTCTATCAGGATGGCGATCTGTATAACTTCATGGATGTGGAGACATATGATCAGATTGCGCTGAATTCAGATGTGGTAGGCGATGCGCTGAAATTTGTAAAAGAGAACGAGACAGTGAAGATCTGCTCCCACAAGGGCAATGTATTTTCTGTTGAGCCGCCGCTCTTTGTTGAACTGGCGATTACAGAGACGGAGCCGGGCTTCAAGGGTGATACAGCGCAGGGCGCTACAAAACCGGCTACAGTAGAGACAGGAGCAGTTGTACAGGTTCCGCTGTTCTGCGAGACAGGCGATGTGCTTAAGATTGATACACGTACAGGAGAGTACCTGTCAAGAGTATAATCCCGGCAGTGCGGAGGAAGCGGGCACACGGCAGAAGGACTGGCTGACGTCTGGAAAGCGTGGGAAATGCCTGCGGGAATAAAGAATAAAAAATACCGGCGGATGATTCCGCCGGTGTTTTTATTCTCTTTTTTCTTTTATAAGGTTTTCCAAACAGCTCAGATGAACTGTAACCTGCGATTCAAGGCTTCAAGTCCTGTCCTGCAATCACAGAAGCGTACCAAATTTTACGGCATTATATATATTGATACAGATAATGACAATCATAAGAACAATGAAGAGCCTGTTTACATTATCCTCATCAATTTTTTTATTAATCCGGCTTCCGATCATGCCCCCCGCAACACCGCCGATTACCATAACGATCAGATAGGAGATCTGGATATCCGGGATGCTTCCAGTTGCACAGGTCTGGAGAAGGCTTGTAATCTGTGAGAACATGATTATGTACAGAGAGCTGAGCGCCGCTTCTTTAGTGGACATAGAGAAAAACCAGGCGAGGACGACCAGGTTGATGGGACCACCTCCGATGCCGAGAAAGCTGGACATAATGCCGAGGAGGATCCCGATTGCAGCGCAGAGCCAGATCTGACTGTACTCTCTTGTGCGGATATGCTTTTTGAACACAGTGTAGATCAGGGTTCCGACGGTGATAATGATCAGAACGACTGCCTGAGTCAGGCCGACGGCATTGTCATTCCCAACAGAAGCTTTGAGTGCCTCGAACATTGATTTTCCGGCAATACCGCCGGCAGCGGCTCCTATGGCAAGAGACGTCGCGATCCGTACATTGAGTTTCGCGGAGCCGGCCCGGATGTTTTTGAATACGGAGATAACGGACATTGCGAGGACTGTACATCCGGAAAGAAAACTGATGCTGCTTACATCCATGATCCCGGTTGCATCAAGTACAGGCTTAATGATGACTCCGCCTCCGATCCCGCAGATGGAACCGATGGTCGAGGAGAGAATACTTACGAGAAAAAAGATAAATATAACTGCCATGACAGCCTCCTTAAAAACTGAAATTTTGTAATAACTGCTATAATTATATCATATTTGTGAAATATGCACCATTGCTTTTTGCCGGGGCTGCGAGTATAATCAAGGGCACATAATATTGTTCAGATCAAAATATCCAGATTCAATTTCTTGGCGCATTTTTCGCGCCGGATTCCTCATTAAATTTACGATAGAACGCGTGAAGAAAGGAGATTAATGAATTATCAGGAATTTACAAGTGAACTGGAAAAAGAGGTCAATTTAAAACTGACAGGAGGTGTTAGGGCCAGCCTGCATACGGCGGTCAAAAATAACGGTACAGAAAGAACAGGAATCCTGATAGAGACGCCGGGGATTAATATTTCGCCAACAATTTATCTGGAAGAGTATTTTGAAGTGTATCAGACCGGGAAAACGATCCGGAAAATCGCTGAGGAGCTTCTTGAATTTTACAGAAGTATACGGAGGGAAGAACCGTGGGATCAGAAGGGACTGCTGTCCTATGCGGGGGTGAAGGACAGAATCGTGTTTAAACTGATTAATACAGCGAAAAACAGGCTGTTTTTAAAAGAAGTGCCGCATATAGATTTTCTCGATCTGTCGATTGTTTTTTACGTGCTTCTGGAAGCTACGGACGAAGGCACAGCTGCCATGGCCGTAGAAAGCGGACATGTCCGGCAGTGGCAGATACATACAGAACAGTTGTGGTCAGACGCGGTCAGAAATTCGAAGAAACTTTTGCCCGCAGAATTTTTTACTATGAACTATGCATTGAAGGAGGCGCTGTGGAAAAACGCAGGCTTTGAAAGAACGGGTGAAGCAGGAAATCTGCTGCTTGAAGGGAGGACAGAGAGGGATGGACTTTATGTTCTTTCCAATAGACTAAGAAGTTATGGCGCCGCCTGCATTGCCTATCCGCACATTATGGAGATGATCGGACAGATTCTCAGGAAAGATTTCTATATTCTTCCGAGCAGCGTCCATGAGGTCATTATTGTGCCATATTCCAGAGAGCTTAGTCCGGGAGAGATGAACGAGATGGTGCAGGAGATCAATGTTACAGAAGTGGCGGAAGAGGAAGTACTCAGCAGCCATGTCTACTTTTACGAGAGGAGCAGCGGAAAGCTTTACGCCGGGACGGAGAGCACATATCCTTCCTGAGGCAGCAGCTATAAAGTTCACTAACGCCCTTTTGCAAAACGTCCGAAAACAGTACCTTTGCCAAGACGTATTCTGCGAGGATGGAGGACGGCTCAGGGCTTCGCTCCAGGGGATAAGGGAAACTAAAAGCTGCGGCGACAGACTAAATGCAAGGACTGACGGTGGACAACTCGCTTCGCTCAGACAATTCCACCGTCAGCCCTAACGTCTGCCGCCGCAGCTTTAACTTTCCCTAATCCCCTTTCGAAGGCGCCCGTCGCCATCCTCCATCCCCGCAGAATTTTTCTCGAAATGGGGCTGTTTTCTGGGCTTTTCGAGCCGGAAGTTAATGAATATATAGCTGCCACAAGAAGCAGGCGCGGCCGGAAGACTTTCGTAATGGAAAGCCTCCAAGCCGCGCCAATTCGTGCTTTACAGCTCATTTGGGGCAGTAACATTTCCGACAGGGAATGCGCAGGAAGCGGAGCGGATGTTTGAAGCGTAAGTTCTTGGAGAGGGGCGTGTGGGGACTGCGACTTTGGAGGAATCTGATGGAAGATCTTAGAAGTCGGAGAGCTGTTGTTAAGCGGCGCGCAGGGATTGTCTGAGCGGAGCGAGTTGCCCGGAGCGCCGCTTTGCACTTAAACAGCTCTCCGACTGCTTAGATCCTTCCCAGATTCCGGAACGGAGCAGTACACACACGTCCCCTCTCCAAGAACACGTTTCAAACATCCGCTCTGCTTCCGGACCGTAAGCTGCAGGAAATGTTAGTGCGCTAAATAGCTGTAAATAAATACTTTACTTTTTGGCGGATTTGTGCTAGGATAATTAAGGCTGTTGAACGGATGGTTTTCTGGATTCAGCAGCGGGAATGCGTCTGTAGCTCAGTGGATAGAGCAATGCCCTCCGGAGGCATGTGCGACGGTTCGACTCCGTTCAGACGCTGAAAAAAGAAGGCCAGTCTGCCTAGAGCAGATTGACCTTCTTTTTTATGATGATATGCGTGATTATGTATTGCAGGATACTCAGTATGATCATAAGAAAAGTACTCAGTGTAATTGTGCCCCATATACTTTCTGCTATGGGTTTTCCGTCTGATATAAAAGCGCTGCTGTATCCCGGCGAATAACCGAAGGCAAACGCGAGGAAGAGGGATAAGAACTGCACAACAAGGTTTGTGATAAAATAAGCGGCCAGTGCGCAGAGAATCCTGTGCCCGGGGAAGAGCTGCCCGACTGTAATACAGAAGTAAGTCATGATTACAGTGCTGATGCATGCGAAGATGCTGTACAGAAACAGACTGACGGCAAAGGAAGAGATGCTCATCCCGAGCTCTTCGGTCACCTCAGGCTCGATTGTGCTGTATGCTTCTACCACATTTCTCCCGCTTACAAGGATCAGAACTCCGGCACCTATGACGACAGTGCTGAGGGCCATGTACATGTATCCGGATATGATCTTTGACCAGAGGTGCTGCAGGCCGGAGACAGGCAGAGTCCAGCTCAGATAGCCTTCTCTGGAAAAGAGATTCCTGTAGAAACGGAAGGTGATCAGGAGCCAGCTTCCCAGGTTAAGCGCCACAATAAGGAAAATCATCAGTGATGTTATGATGGCGATGGCCGTAACAAGTGACTGCTCGGATGAATGGATGAAATCCAGACGGTTTATGAAAAGCATACGGCAGAATATACATGCGGCGAGAAATAGTGCGTGCAGCAGGATAAATAGTTTTGCCGAGGCTTTTAAATCGTATTTGATCAGTTTCCCTAGCATTTGAATACCTCCCGGAATAAGGCGTCCACAGATTTTCCGTATTGTGTACGGATCTCATCCACCAAAGCGTTGAGCGCGAGCTGTCCGTTCTGCAGGAAGATAACCCGGTCCAGGATGCTTTCTATATCCGCGATCAGGTGGGTGGAAATAAGGACTGTGGCGTTCTCGTTGTAGTTTGTAAGTATGGTCTGGAGAATGTAATCCCTCGCGGCGGGATCAACACCGCCGATGGGTTCATCCAGGATATACAGGTCTGCATCCCGGCTCATGACAAGGGCGAGATGCGTCTTTTCCTTATTCCCCTTCGAAAGGGTTCTGAGCCGGGCGCACCGGTCGATCTCAAGGGCGTCCAGCATTTTCTCTGCCCGTTCCATACTGAAATTATCGTAAAAATCGGAGTAGAAAGTAAGTATCTCGCTGATTCGCATGCGTTCGTTTAGAAAACTGCGGTCCGGCAGATAGGAGACGATTTTCTTTGTGTCAGGACACGGGGCGAGCCCGTTTATCATGATATGTCCATCTGTCGGGATCAGGAGTCCGTTTGCAAGTTTAATTAAAGTCGTTTTTCCGCTGCCGTTGGGCCCGAGGAGGCCGATGATCTGACCGCGTTCAAGAGTGAGCGTCAGATTAGAAAGAGCAAAAAAATCTCCGTATTTTTTCGTGAGTCCCTGGCATTCGAGTATTGATCTCATTGCTTTTCCCCCTTTAAAGCTTCTGTTATCATATCCAGTGTATCTTCATCTGAGAAGCCGAGATGATGCATCTGATCGAAAAACTGCTGTATATGTTCTTCTGCGAGCTCTCTTTTCATTCTGCGCAGGAGGGCTTTGTCATCTGTGATGAAACGGCCGCTTGTCCGCTGGGAATATACGAGGCCGCTCCGCTCCAGCTCAGAGAGCGCTTTCTGCATGGTATTGGGATTAACAGCAGCTTCGAGGGCGAGATCGCGGACGGAGGGCAGTTTGTCCCCCGGCTGGTATACACCGGAAATGATATCATGCTGGATTCTTTCCATTAACTGAAGATAGATCGGACGGTCGTTATCCAGATCCCATGGCATCATATCACCTCATTTTCTATAGCGCGCAGGAGTCCCCGGGCGTCCGCGGCATCAGTAGATGCCCGGCGCCATAAGGACCGCCTGCGGCGGTCCTTACAGGGGTGCGGGATATCCCGCACCCCTGTAACTGTATTAACTAGTTAATACAATAATAAGTTGATGAAAGAAGAATGTCAAGACTTTCCTTCGTTATCCTTGATAATCTGTTCTTTCATATCCGGATCAAATTCACCTTTGCGGAGCATTGCAATTTCGTACCGATAGGGTGGGTATGATTTTTTCGGGTTGGATGGGGAAGGAATGTATGGCGTCTCAAGGATTTTCGGCACATCTTCAAAATCCGGGTGATGCACGATGTAGTTGAGCGCTTCGAATCCGATCTGGCCGAATCCGATATTCTCATGGCGGTCCTTGGCGGCACCGGGAACATTTTTGCTGTCATTAATATGAAATACCGCGATCTGGCCTTTTCCGATGATCCGGTCAAACTCTTCTATCACGTCGTCAAAATGCCGGATGATATCATACCCGCTGTCGCTTGTGTGACAGGTGTCGAAGCACACACGGAGTTTGTCATTATGTACGACTCCGTCGTAAATCCTGGCCAGCTCTTCGAATGTACGTCCGATCTCGGAGCCCTTTCCGGCCATGGTTTCCAAGGCGATATGGCAGTCTGTGCCCGAGCTGAGTACTTCATTGAGGCCTTTGATAATCTGTCGGGTCCCGGTTTCGGCTCCCGCGCCGACATGAGCTCCGGGATGGAGGATGAGGGTGTGGCTGTAGCAGCTTATCGTCCTCTGGATTTCTTTTTCCAGGAATTCCACTGCGAGAGAAAATGTCTCGGGCTTTACAGAATTCCCAAGGTTGATGATGTAAGGGGCATGGACAATGATCTCACTGATTCCGTGCTCTTTCATGTACTCCCAGGCCGGGGAGATGTTCAGTTCGCTGATCTCTTTCCTTCTTGTGTTCTGAGGCGCTCCGGTGTAAAACATGAAAGTGTCCGCGCCGTAGGAAACTGCCTCTTTTGCAGAACCAAGCAGCATTTCTTTTCCGCTCATGCCCACATGTGATCCTAATATCATAAATAATTCTCCTTTAATGTCTATTGTTGTCTGTTGTCGAATGGAAACAGCAACTATTATAGAGGTCGATCACGGATTTGTCGAGAAGAAACTTGCTGATATCTACGGGACATGTTAGAATAACATTCATACGGATAAAGGAGTGTGGAAGAAATTGAAGACATTACTGGAACTGATTACGATAGAGATGAGCGATGCGTTCCGCAAGGCGGGGTATGATGAGGAGCTGGCAAAGGTGACTCTTTCCAATCGTCCGGATCTGTGTGAATATCAGTGCAACGGAGCCATGGCGGGCGCGAAGAAATATAAAAAGGCGCCGTTTATGATTGCGGAGGACGTGGCAGCGAATTTAAAAGACTGTAAGTATTTTGAGACTGTGGATGTGGTGAAGCCGGGGTTTATCAACCTGAAGCTGTCCACAGAAAGTGTGGCTTCCTATTTAAATGACATGGCGGGCGAAGCGAAGCTGGGCGTTGAGGAAGTTGAAACGCCTAAGACAATTATTATCGATTACGGCGGGCCAAATGTGGCGAAACCTCTGCACGTAGGGCATCTGCGCTCTGCGATCATCGGGGAGAGCGTGAAGCGTATCGCCAGATATAAAGGAAACCGGGTGATCGGAGATATCCATCTGGGAGACTGGGGATATCAGATGGGCCTGATTATCACAGAGCTTAAGAAACGCCAGCCGGATCTGCCTTATTTTGACGAGAGCTTTGAGGGGGAGTATCCGGAGGAGGCGCCGTTCACGATCGGAGAGCTGGAAGAGATCTATCCCACTGCAAGCGCGTATGCGAAAGAGAACGAAGAATACCGGGAAGAAGCATTGCATGCTACATATCTGCTGCAGAGTGGATACCGGGGATACCGTGCGATCTGGAAGCATATTATGAATGTTTCCGTTGCTGATCTGAAGAAAAATTATGAGAAGCTGAATGTAGAGTTTGACCTGTGGAAAGGTGAGGCGGACGCCCAGCAGTATATTCCGGATATGGTGCAGATGTTAAAGGACGGGGGCTATGCCCGTTATGATGAGGGGGCGCTTGTGGTGGACGTGCAGGAGGAGACTGACAACAAGGAAGTGCCGCCCTGCATGATCCTGAAATCGGACGGCGCGGCTCTGTACGATACAACGGATCTCGCCACACTGGTGCAGCGCGAGGCGGACTACAAACCGGACGAAGTGATCTATGTAGTAGACAAGAGACAGGAGCTCCATTTCGTGCAGGTATTCCGCTGCGCGAAAAAGACCGGCATCGTGCGGCCTGAGACAGCGCTTAAGTTCCTCGGATTCGGCACGATGAACGGAAAGGACGGAAAGCCTTTTAAGACAAGGGAAGGCGGCGTAATGCGCCTGGAGAACCTGATCCGTGAAATTAATGAAGAGATGTATAAGAAGATCATGGACAATCGGACTGTGGAGGCCAAAGAGGCGGAGCACACATCCCAGATCGTAGGATTGGCTGCGATCAAGTATGGAGATCTGTCAAACCAGGCTTCGAAGGATTACATTTTCGATGTGGACAGGTTTACTTCTTTTGAGGGAAATACCGGACCGTATATCTTATATACAATTGTACGTATCAAATCAATCCTGAATAAATATCAGGAAAACGGAGGAAGCCTGGATGGTCTTAAGATCCGTCCCGCGGCGAACGAATACGAGAAAGCGCTGATGCTCCAGGTGCTGAAATTCAATGATGTGTTCGGCACTGTTTACGAGGAGACTGCTCCGCATAAGCTGTGCGCATATATTTATGAAACAGCTAATGAGTTCAATAAGTTCTACCATGAGACAAAGATTTTGTCCGAGGAGGATGAGGAGAAGAAATCCGGATATATCGCGCTTCTGATGCTGGCGAAGCGGGTGCTGGAAACCTGTATTGACCTGCTTGGATTTGAAGCTCCGGAGAGGATGTAAGAATGACAGAGAAGCTTTTTTACGAAGACAGCCATCTGGCGGAATTTGACGCGGCAGTGACTGCATGCCGTCCGTCAGACGGGAAAAAAGGAAAGTACGAGATTGAACTTGACCGGACTGCGTTTTTTCCGGAGGGCGGCGGACAGTACGCGGATAAGGGGACTTTGACTTCCGTTGGCTGTGACAGAACTCAGAATACCGGCACGGCGGAAAATGAGGGAAGATGCGCCGTGCGGATCCTTGATGTACAGGAGAAGGGCGGGCATATCCTCCATATGGCAGACGGCCCGCTGGAAGAGGGAAGCGCGGTAAAAGGCCGGATCGACTGGGATGAGCGGTTCATGAAGATGCAGCAGCATACAGGCGAGCACATTGTGTCCGGGCTGGTTCATGCCAGATTTGGCTATAATAATGTGGGCTTCCATCTGGGAGGCGAGGACTGTACCATGGATTTCAATGGTGAGATTACGGAAGAGGAGCTTGTGCAGATTGAGCTTGAGGCAAACCGCGCAGTGTGGAAGAACCTGCCTGTGGTTACGCTCTATCCTTCCCCGGAAGAGCTGGAAGAGATGGAATACCGCAGCAAGATTGAGATTGAAGGGCAGGTACGTATCATCGAGATACCGGGGTATGACCGATGTGCCTGCTGTGCGCCCCATGTAAAACTGACCGGCGAGATTGGATTGATCAAACTGACCAATGTACAGCGGTACAAGGGCGGCGTGCGTGTGACTATGCTCTGCGGCATACGGGCTCTGCGTGACTATGAGGTGAAGCAGGCCCAGGCAAAAGAAGTGTCCGCTATGCTCTGCGCGAAGGAGAACGAGATCGCGGAGGCAGTCCGTCATCTGAAAGATGAAGTAAGCGCATTAAAATATGAAGTCGGTGAAAAGGAGAAAAAACTGATTGAATATGAGGCGGATCGGATTCCGGAGGGGGACGAGCCGGTCTGCGTTTTTACAAAAGATCTGGAAGGAGAGTCCCTCCGGCTTTTGATGAACCGGATCTTAGATAGGGGACACTGCCTCTGTGCGGTACTGCGTGAAAACAGCTCCGCCCGGGAGGAAAGCGGAGAAGATAAAAGGACTTACCGCTATGTGATTGGAAGCAGAAATTCGGATGTGCGCCCGCTGGCAAAAGAGTTTAATGAACAGTTCGAGGGCCGGGGCGGCGGCAGGCCGGAGATGGTTCAGGGCACCGCAAAAGGGACGGAAAAAGCTGTGGAAGAGTGGCTGATTGAGAAGGCAGGTGCTATGTGATGAATCAGATACAGAGAAAGAATCCCTTCTGGAGTCTTGCGGGCCCGTTCTTTGGCTATCTGGGAATTCAGTGGGGGGTTCAGTTTGCGATTCAGTTTGTAATACAGATCCCTTATGTGGCCCGTGCTTACGCACAGCTTCTGAGGGAAGATACACTCCCGTCAACTCAGAAGATTACGGAGGCTGTCCTGCAGGCTATGGAGCCGGCTCTTGAGGCGGTGCTCAAGTACCAGGTCGAGATCGCAGGGGTATCCGCTCTGTGCACTCTGATCCTGACAGGCATTCTGTTCTCCAGGGACCGGAAGCTGGAGAAGGCGTGTGGTGCGGCTGTTCCGGAGAAGGCGCCTGCGTTGAAATACTGGACGATCGTGGTATTCGGGATCCTGGGATGCCTGGCGGCAAATTCTCTAATGGCGATGGCTCAGATGGCGTTTTATGATGCGCAGTATCAGGAAACAGCGCAGAGCCTTTATGCTGCCGGAGTGCCGATGCAGATTTTGTGTCTGGGACTGGCGGTTCCGCTGGCAGAGGAGCTGATGTTCCGCGGGATACTGTTCAAGCGGTTCCGGGAGCGGCGCAGCTTCTGGTATTCTGCGCTTTGTTCCGCAGTGCTTTTTGCGTTTATGCATACCAATATGACACAGTCAATTTATTCTTTTTTGCTGGGGCTGATGCTGGCTTATGTGTACGAGAAGTTTGGCTCCTTCCGGGCGCCGTTCCTTCTCCATGTTGTGATGAACTGTACTTCCGTAGTGCTTACGGAGACGGGAGTGTTTGCCTGGCTTGTCATGGATCCGGTCCGGATCGCCTGTGCTTCGATTGCCGGAGCGTTTATCTGTTCGGTGGTATTTGTACAGATTCAGAGAATCGGAGGCCCTGTGACAGAGAACTCATCGGATGGAAGCGGGACGCAGGATAGATTTCGGTAAAAAACGGATTGTTTTAAGAAAAATACAATTTGAAATTGTGTGTGGCGGAAGATGATTCTTCTGCCGTTTTTTTATGCTGTTTTCCTTGAAAAATAAAGGAGAATTCGAAAATCAGGAAAAAACCAGAAGTTGAACAATTTTATAAATTTACAGACAAATTAAATAAAATATTAATTAAGTCGAATAATCTGACAATTTGGAAAGATTTCCTGTTTACAAAGTGAAAAAAATTGTGTATAGTCTACACATAAAATGCAAGAGAGGAGAACAGCCATGAACAAAGAAAATGGAAGCCGGCAGGGCCTGTACCGTGAAAGCTTTGAACACGACAACTGCGGAATCGGCGCGATTGTAAATATCAAAGGCAGGAAGAGCCATGGCACGGTTGCGGGGGCGCTGGAGATTGTGGAGCATCTGGAGCACAGAGCGGGAAAGGATGCGGAAGGAAAGACCGGCGACGGAGTCGGGATCCTGCTGCAGATTTCACATAAATTTTTTGCGAAAGTCTGTAAGCCGCTTGGAATCCGCATCGGTCAGGAGCGGGACTATGGTGTGGGAATGTTCTTTCTTCCTCAGGACGAGCTGAAGAGAAACCAGGCGAAGAATATCTTTGAGGTGATTGTAAAGAAGGAAGGGCTTAATTTCCTTGGCTGGAGAGAGGTACCGATTCACCCGGAGGTGCTGGGCAAGACAGCTTTGGACTGTATGCCCTGTATTATGCAGGCATTTATTGAACGTCCGAAGAAGATTGAGAAAGGACTTCCTTTTGACCGCAGGCTTTATGTGGTGCGGCGCGTATTTGAACAGAGCAGCGACGACACTTATGTAGTGTCTCTTTCAAGCCGGACGATTGTATATAAGGGGATGTTCCTTGTGGGACAGCTCAGGCAGTTTTTCGGAGATCTCCAGGACGATGACTATGAGTCTGCTATCGCTATGGTACATTCCAGATTCAGTACCAACACAGCGCCGAGCTGGCAGCGGGCTCATCCGAACCGCCTTATGGTGCATAACGGCGAGATCAATACAATCCGTGGAAATGCGGACAAGATGCGGGCGAGAGAGGAGACCATGGAGGCAGGCTGCCTGAAAGGCGAGCTGCACAAGGTTCTTCCGGCTATCAACACATCCGGTTCAGACTCGGCTATGCTGGATAATGCACTGGAGTTCATGGTTATGAGCGGTATGGAGCTTCCGCTGGCTGTGATGATCGCGATCCCGGAACCCTGGGTGAACAACCGCGGCATGTCTCAGAACAAGAAGGACTTCTACCAATATTATGCGACCATGATGGAGCCGTGGGACGGTCCTGCGTCCATTCTGTTTTCAGACGGAGATATGATGGGAGCGGTTCTGGACAGAAATGGGCTGCGCCCGTCCAGATATTATATTACGGACGACGATAATCTGATTCTCTCATCGGAAGTCGGAGTACTTGACATTGATCCGGCAAAGATCGTAGTGAAGGAACGTCTCCATCCGGGCAAAATGCTGCTGGTGGATACAGTAGCGGGCCGGGTGATTGACGATGAGGAACTGAAAGAGAAATACGCCAACGAGGAGCCGTACGGAGAATGGCTGGACAGCAATCTGATCCACTTAAAAGATCTGCCTATCCCGAACCAGGATATTCCGAAATATACAAAAGAGGAGTGCACACGTCTCCAGAAAGCATTCGGCTATGCCTATGAGGATGTAAAGACTTCGATCCTGACAATGGCGAAAAATGGCGGAGAGGGCATTGCGGCAATGGGAATAGACACCCCCCTGTCCGTGCTCTCAAAGAAGCGCCAGCCTTTATTCGGATACTTTAAACAGCTTTTCGCCCAGGTGACGAATCCGCCGATTGACGCGATCCGCGAGGAAATCGTAACCTCCACGACGATCTATATCGGACGGGACGGAAACCTTCTCGAGAAGAAGGAAGAGAACTGTAAAATGCTGAGGGTCAACAACCCGATCCTGACGAATACAGATCTGTTAAAGATTAAAAATATGAAGGTGGAAGGGTTCAAAGTCGCAGAGATCCCTATCACATATTATAAGAACACAAGCCTGGAAAAGGCCATTGAATATCTGTTTGTGGAAGTAGACAGAGTGATCCGCGAGGGTGCAAACATTCTGATCCTGACAGACCGTGAGATGGACGAGTACCATGTGGCGATTCCGTCCCTTCTGGCGGTATCCGGTCTGCAGCAGCATTTGGTGCGCACAAAAAAGAGAACGTCCGTTGCCATGATCCTGGAGAGCGGTGAGCCCAGGGAGGTTCATCATTTCGCGACTCTTCTCGGATACGGAGCCTGCGCGATCAACCCGTATCTGGCCCATGAGTCTATCCGCCAGCTGATCGAGTCCAGGCTTCTGCACAAGGACTACTATGCGGCAGTGGATGATTACAACAGCGCAGTGATCCATGGGATCATCAAGATTGCATCCAAGATGGGCATCTCGACGATTCAGTCTTACCAGGGCGCAAAGATCTTTGAGGCTATTGGCCTGAAGAAAGAATTTATCGACCAGTATTTCACAGATACGGTGAGCCGTGTGGGCGGTATCGGTATCGAGGAGATCGCGGAAGATTACACCGCCTTCCACACCCAGGCGTTTGATCCTCTGGGACTGGACGGCGATATGACCCTGGACAGTGTGGGACGTCATAAATATAAGAGCGGAGGCGAGGAGCACCTTTACAATCCGCAGACGATTCATATGCTCCAGCAGTCCACGAGACGTGGGGATTACGAGATGTTCAAGGAATATACCCGCATGGTGGATGAAGAGGGAGAGAAGATTAATTTAAGAGGACAGCTTGACTTCAATTATCCGAAAAAAGGTATTCCGATCGAAGAAGTGGAGGGAGTTGACTCTATTGTAACCCGTTTCAAGACGGGAGCTATGTCTTACGGCTCCATTTCCAAAGAAGCCCATGAGACTCTGGCAATCGCTATGAACCGGCTTCACGGAAAGTCCAATTCCGGCGAGGGCGGCGAGGAGATTGACCGTCTGGACACAGAGCGCTGCTCTGCGATCAAGCAGGTAGCCTCCGGAAGATTCGGCGTAACGTCCAGATATCTGGTGAGCGCCCAGGAGATTCAGATCAAGATGGCTCAGGGAGCAAAGCCCGGCGAGGGCGGACATCTGCCGGGGGGGAAGGTTTATCCGTGGATCGCTAAGACACGTCACTCTACACCGGGAGTGAGCCTGATTTCACCGCCGCCGCACCATGATATTTATTCCATTGAGGACCTTGCACAGCTGATCTATGACTGCAAGAGCGCCAATAAAAACGCAAGAATCTCCGTGAAACTTGTATCTGAGGCGGGTGTGGGAACAGTAGCGGCAGGCGTTGCGAAAGCGGGCGCGGGACTCATCCTGATCTCCGGCTATGACGGAGGCACGGGAGCCGCTCCGAGAAGTTCCATCCAGAACGCGGGACTTCCCTGGGAGTTAGGCCTTGCCGAGACACATCAAACACTGATTGAAAACGGGCTCAGGGAGAGAGTGCGCATAGAGACGGACGGCAAGCTGATGAGTGGCCGTGATGTGGCGATAGCGGCTCTCCTGGGAGCGGAGGAGTTCGGATTTGCTACGGCTCCCCTTGTAACCATGGGCTGCGTCATGATGCGTGTATGTAACCTGGACACCTGCCCGGTGGGCGTTGCGACGCAGAATCCGGAGCTCAGGAAGCGTTTCACCGGCAGGCCGGAATATGTGATGAACTTTATGAAATTTATCGCTCAGGAGCTCAGAGAGTATATGGCGAAACTGGGCGTGCGCACGGTAGATGAACTGGTGGGAAGAACAGACCTTCTGAAAGTGAAAGAAGATCCGACTTCCAGCCGTGCTGCGTCCCTTGACCTGGGCGGAGTGCTCTACAATCCGTATGCAAAGCAGAAGAAAGGCATGATCTTTGACCCGAAGAAAGTCTATGACTTTGAGCTGGAAAAGACGCTGGATGAGAGAGTGCTTGTAAAACAGCTTCTCCCGGCGCTGGAGAAAGGTCAGAAGAGGGGCCTTGAGGTTGATGTGACAAATACAGACCGTACATTCGGTACGATCTTCGGCTCTGAGATTACCAGAAGATACCCGGACGGCCTTGAAGAGGACAGCTTTGTGATCAAGTGCAAAGGCGCGGGCGGCCAGAGTTTCGGCGCGTTTATCCCGAGGGGGCTGACCCTGGAACTGACCGGAGACAGCAACGACTACTTCGGCAAAGGCCTCTCGGGCGGAAAGCTTATTGTATATCCGCCCAGCGGCACAAAGTTTAAATCAGATGAGAACATCATTATTGGCAACGTGGCCTTCTACGGCGCGACCAGCGGAAAAGCCTATATCAGCGGCGTGGCCGGCGAGAGGTTCTGCGTGAGAAACTCCGGCGTGCGCGCGGTTGTGGAAGGCGTGGGAGATCACGGATGCGAGTACATGACCGGCGGATGCGTAGTTGTTTTAGGCCAGGTAGGCAAGAACTTTGCGGCAGGAATGAGCGGCGGCATTGCTTATGTACTGGATATGGACAACACTCTGTATACAAGAGTGAATAAGACAATGGTAAAGATCCGACGAGTGACTGACAAATATGATGTACAGGAACTCAAAGGAATGATCCAGGAGCATGTTTCCTACACAAATTCTGAGATTGGAAAACAGATTCTGGACAACTTTGAAGAGTACCTGCCGAAGTTTAAGAAGATCATCCCTGAGGACTATGAAAAGATGATGTCCGCCATCATCCAGATGGAGGAGAAAGGCCTGAGCAGGGAAAAGGCGAAGATCGAAGCATTTAATATGGTAAAGAACGGCAGATAGGAGGCGCTGAAAGTGGGAAAACCGACAGGATTTATGGATTATGCGAGAAAAGATAAAACAGCGGAAGCTCCGCTTGAGAGAATCCGGCATTTCAATGAGTTCTATACGCCTCTTCAGAAGGAGGAACAGGAACTGCAGGGGGCGCGCTGCATGGCGTGCGGCGTTCCCTTCTGCCAGTCCGGGTTAAATCTGATGGGTATGGCCAGCGGATGTCCGCTGCACAATCTGGTGCCGGAGTGGAATGACCTGATCTACAATGGAAACTGGGAAGAGGCATACTATCGTCTTGCAAAGACGAACAATTTTCCTGAGTTTACGTCCAGGGTATGCCCGGCACTCTGCGAGAATGCCTGTACCTGTGGGCTGAATGAGGATCCCGTGGCGACAAAGAGCAATGAGTACGCCATTATTGAAAATGCCTATGAAAAGGGATATGCACAGGCACGGCCGCCGAAGGTGCGTACCGGTAAAAAAGTGGCTGTTATCGGAAGCGGGCCAGCAGGGCTTGCAGCGGCAGATATGCTCAACAGAAGAGGACATTCTGTGACTGTATTTGAGCGGGAGGATAAGCCCGGAGGGCTCTTGAGATACGGAATCCCGAATATGAAACTGGAGAAGCAGTACATTGACCGGAAAATCAGGATCATGGAAGAAGAGGGCGTTGAGTTTTGCGTAAACTGCAACATCGGAAAAGACAAGAAAGCAGCTCAGCTCTTAAAAGAGTTCGATCGGGTCATCTTAGCCTGCGGAGCCTCCAATCCCAGGGACATCAAAGCTCCGGGAAGAGACGCGGAGGGAATCTATTTTGCAGTGGACTTCCTCAAATCCACCACAAAGGCACTGTGGAAAGACGGCGTCAAGTCAGAAGAAAATGAAGCGGCCAGGGCCGGCAACGCGTCGGATCTTCTGAAGAAGGGAGGCTATATCTCCGCGGCCGGGAAACGGGTCATGGTCATCGGAGGCGGAGATACAGGAAACGACTGTGTGGGAACTTCTATCCGCCATGGCGCCAAATCCGTGCTCCAGCTTGAGATGATGCCGAAAGCACCGGATCACAGGGCGGAAAACAATCCCTGGCCGGAGTGGCCGAAAGTCTGCAAGACAGATTATGGCCAGCAAGAGGCGATCGCCCTGTTTGGGCAGGATCCCAGAGTATATACGACGACAGTAAAAGAGTTTATCAAAGACAAGAAGGGGAAAGTCTGCAAGGCCGTACTTGTAAAGCTGGAGAGCAAAAAAGATGAGGCCACAGGCCGGATGGCTATGGTGGAGATCCCCGGAAGCGAGTATACTGTGGACGTTGATCTGGTACTGATCGCTGCCGGATTCTTAGGCAGCGAAGACTATGTGACAAAGGCCTTTGGCGTGGCGGTTGACGGGCGCACGAACGTGAAGACCGAACCGGGAAAACACGCCACAAACGTGGACCGGGTGTTCACGGCCGGCGATATGCACCGCGGGCAGTCCCTTGTAGTGTGGGCGATCCGCGAGGGAAGAGAAGTGGCGAAAGAAGTGGATGAAAGTCTGATGGGATATACAAACCTCAGTGTGCAGTAGATGTTCAGCTATTTAGTTCACTAACGTCCTTTTGTAAAACGTCCGAAAACAGGGACGATTCTCAAGACGTATTCTGCGGGGACGGAGGATGGCTCAGGGCTTCGCTACAGGGGATAAGGGAAACTAAAAGCTGCGGCGACAGACTAAAGGCAAGGGCTGACGTTGGACAACTCGCTTCG
>CALWTQ010000057.1 GCA_944384505.1 uncultured Mediterraneibacter sp. | reverse complement strand
GTTTAGGGCAATAACACTTCCGTTTGGAAATACGCAGGAAGCGAAGCGGATGGTTTGAGCATACTTTCTGGGGAAGGAGACAGCCGGAAGATGTGACTTTGGAGGAATCCGCTGAAAATCTTAAGGATGAAGAGATGTTGTTAAGCGGCGCGCAGGGATTGTCTGAGCAGAGCGAGTTGCCCGGAGCGCTGCTTTGCATTTAAACATCTCTTCGGCCTGCTAGATTTTCCGGATTCCGGAACGGAACATCTTCCGGCTGTCTCCTTCCACAGAATACGTACCGCAAACCATCCGCTCCGCTTCCGGACGTGAGTCACAGGATATGTTAGTGCACTAAATAGCTGCCCGGCTTTACAAATATTTTGTGCTGTGATATATTAAAACAGGCTTTTTGAGCGAAAGAGGAGGATTAAGAGCTATGCAGCCATATGGAGTTAACCAGCTTAGAAAAATGTTTTTGGAGTTCTTTGAGAGCAAGGGACATCTTGCTATGAAGAGCTTTTCCCTGGTGCCGCACAATGATAAGAGCCTTCTGCTCATTAATTCAGGTATGGCGCCGTTAAAACCATATTTTACAGGTCAGGAGATCCCGCCAAGGAGACGGGTGACAACCTGTCAGAAATGTATCCGCACAGGCGATATTGAAAATGTCGGAAAGACTGCGCGCCATGGCACGTTCTTTGAGATGCTCGGGAATTTTTCTTTTGGAGATTATTTTAAAGAAGAGGCGATTCAGTGGACATGGGAATTTCTGACAGATGTTGTGGGACTGGACCCGGATCGTCTGTATCCGTCTGTCTACGTGGACGATGACGAGGCCTTTGAGATCTGGAATAAGAAGATCGGCATCCCTGCTGAACGGATTTTCAAATTCGGGAAAGAGGATAATTTCTGGGAGCATGGCTCAGGCCCATGCGGACCCTGCTCAGAAGTTTATTATGACAGGGGAGAAAAATACGGATGCGGAAAGCCGGACTGTACGGTAGGCTGCGACTGTGACCGTTACATGGAGATCTGGAACGATGTGTTTACCCAGTTTAACAATGACGGAAATGGCAATTATACAGAACTGGAGCAGAAGAATATTGATACTGGAATGGGTCTGGAACGTCTGGCGTCTGTTGTACAGGATGTGGACTCCATTTTTGATGTGGACACATTAAAGGCGCTCAGAGACCATGTGTGTTCTCTCGCAGACAAAGAATATGGAAAAGATTATAATCACGATGTTTCTATCCGTGTTATCACAGACCATATCCGTTCTGTGACATTTATGATTTCCGATGGAATTATGCCGTCCAATGAGGGAAGAGGATATGTCCTCCGCCGTCTTTTAAGACGCGCGTGCCGTCATGGAAGACTTCTGGGAATCCACAAAGGATTTCTTCCGGAGCTGGCGCAGACCGTGATCGAGGGATCAAAGGACGGGTATCCGGAGCTGGAGGAAAAGAAAGAATTTATATTAAAGGTAATTTCAAAAGAGGAAGAGCAGTTTAACAAGACGATTGACCAGGGACTTGGCATCCTCTCCGATATGATAAGCGGACTGGAAAAAGCCGGGGAGAAGACGTTAAACGGTGAGGACGCTTTCCGCCTCTATGACACATATGGATTCCCTCTGGATCTGACAAAAGAAATCCTGGAAGAGAAGGGTATCAGCGTGGACGAGGAAGGCTTTAAGAAGTGTATGGAAGTCCAGAGGACAACCGCGAGAAATGCCCGCGAGGTGACGAACTACATGGGCGCGGATGTCACTGTATATGAGTCTATTGACCCCAGTGTTACAAGCACCTTCGTAGGATATGACAACCTGACCTGTGAGTCTGATGTGACTGTCCTGACGACAGAGAGTGAGCTTACAGATGCTTTATCCGAGGGCCAGAGAGGGACAGTGTTCGTACAGGAGACTCCGTTCTATGCTACAAGCGGCGGCCAGGAAGCTGATACAGGATATATCCGTACTTCCGAGGGAGAGTTCCGGGTTGAGGATACAGTGAAGCTTCTCGGCGGTAAGATCGGTCATGTGGGCGTTATGACGAAAGGTATGATTAAGACAGGCGATAAAGTCTCCCTTGAAGTGGATGCGAAGAAGCGCGCCCTCTCCGCGAGAAACCACAGCGCGACCCATCTGCTTCAGAAAGCGCTGCGCACTGTGCTCGGAACCCATGTAGAGCAGGCAGGGTCCAGTGTGAATGAGGACAGGCTCCGCTTTGACTTTACACATTTTTCCGCGATGACGCCGGAAGAACTGAAGAAAGTAGAGGATATTGTGAACGAGCAGATCTCCAGAGGCCTTCCTGTCACGGTGAAGAACATGCCGATTGAAGAGGCGAAGAAGACCGGAGCTCAGGCACTTTTCGGAGAAAAGTACGGAGATATTGTCAGGGTTGTGGACATGGACGGATTCTCCATTGAGTTCTGCGGCGGAACACATGTAAAAAATACATCTGAGATCATGGCCTTTAAGATTATCTCCGAGAGTGGAGTCGCGGCGGGTGTGCGAAGAATCGAGGCGCTGACGAGCGAAGGGCTGATGAAGTATTATGCGGACATGGAGGAGAAGTTAAAGAACGCGGCGCATCTGATGAAGACCACCCCGGATGGGCTTGCTGACAAGATCTCCCATATGATGGCAGAGAATAAGAGCCTTCACGGCGAAGTGGAAAGCTTAAAGAGCAGGATGGCTCAGGAGGCTGCTGGAAATATCCTTGACCAGGTGAAAGAAGTCAAAGGAGTAAAACTTCTTGCGGCACAGATCGACGGCGTGGACATGAACGGCCTCAGGGATCTGGGCGACCAGTTCAAAGAGAAACTGGGAGAGGGCGTAGTTGTGCTCGCTTCCGGCAGCGACGGAAAAGTAAACCTTATGGCGGCCGCTACGGACAGCGCTTTGAAAAAAGGTGTGCACGCAGGAAATCTGGTGAAAGCAATCGCCGGACTCGTAGGAGGAGGCGGCGGCGGACGCCCCAACATGGCACAGGCGGGAGGCAAAAATCCGGCGGGGATTCCGGATGCACTAAAGAAAGCAGAAGAGGCGCTCGCTGAGCAGATCAAAGACTAATCTACCGCCAAATTCAAATATTTCCGGACATTTGGTAAGTTTTTCTCCGGAAAATAGTTGACGGAAGAGAAAAATATGATATAATCTTTGGTAGTGCAAGAAAATACCCGAACAGTCGTATTATGCACAATACCAGGCTGGAGGGGAGGTAAGGTGTGAGACTATGTCAAATGTAATCGTTAAAGAAAACGAGACGTTAGACAGCGCTTTACGCAGATTCAAAAGAAACTGCGCAAAAGCTGGCATTCAGCAGGAGATCCGCAAAAGGGAACACTATGAGAAGCCAAGCGTAAGACGTAAGAAAAAATCTGAAGCTGCTAGAAAACGTAAGTATAATTAATAAGTGCAGAATGCAGGGTGTTACAAAAAGACTGGGATTTCAGTCTGTTTGTAACACCCTCTTTTTTTATCAAAGAGATCAGGGAGAAAAATTATGAAATGGAAACTCAGCGAATTGTGCAGAAAAGTAAAGAACAGCTTTCAGCTGAAAGTTCTTGTTTCTATACTGCTGCCTACAGTTATCTTTACGGTTCTGACGAATATTGTAGTGGGAACACTGCTTGGACAGCAGCTTATGAAGAAGCGCAGTGACGTGGACAGAGGATATCTCTCTGTTGTCTGCTCCTATCTCCAGGACGCCAAAGACAATCTGGATACGCTGGCGCTTCTGACAGAGAGCAGCTCCGGGGTAAAATGGACGATGATGAGAAGCGCTCTGGACTCTGTGGAAGCCAAAAGAAATGCTCTCTCGGCCCAGGATACTCTGACGGCATCGCTGAGCGCAAATCCGCTGAGCGTTTATGTGGATGATATGATCGTAGTTAACAGCAAAGGAATGCAGATATCTGTAACAGAATCAAAGAAAATGATTCCGGCGGAGCAGATTCTGTCCTGTCCGATCCTGAAGGACTGGGGAGAAGACGACAGGGCCAGGTGCTGGCTGACGGAGTCACTTAGTGATCCTGGCAGGACAGTGCTTGCCTACGCGTACCCTCTTGATATGCAGAATGGCAGCTTTCTTTACATGGAGCTTGACACACAGCTTTTTACCGATATTCTTCAGCCGTATGGAGAGTCAGTCAATATGGTGATCCGGAGTACAAGAGACGGAAATGCATGGTTTTCTTCCGGAGAGCTGGCAAAGTCCTATGAACAGGAAGAAAACAGCGGCGCTGTCATGTCAGAGACTGCCAGCTTTGAACCTTTCTCTGTTGCTGTAGATGTGGTTACAGAGGACATCTATTCACCGGATGTAGCTTATGTTGTTACTGTCCTCCTGATTACTGCGGTGTTCGCTGTGGGTCTTGGCATCACCGTATCCAGGCTCCTCTCCAGCAGAATTACAAAGCCTCTGAGACATTTAAGCGGTCATATCAGTCTGCTGACGGATCAGAACGAACTTACCGAAGAGAAGTCCATTGAGGAGGGAGCGGATGAGATTGCCGGAATCGGGAGAGCGTTTAACAGGCTTGTTCGTCATATTAACAATCTGATCCGGGAACAGAAGGAGATGTTCGAGCAGAAGCAGAGGATGGAGATGAACGCGCTTCAGGCGCAGATTAACCCGCATTTTCTGTATAATACACTGGATTCTATCCGCTGGATGGCCGTTATACGCAAAGCGGGGAACATTGCGGACACAGTGATGAGTCTGGAAAACCTTTTGCGGAATATGGCAAAAGGAGCGGGTAATAAGATCACTCTTTTAGAGGAACTTTCCCTGGCAGATGATTATGTCAATCTTCAGCAGGTTCGATATATGGGTATTTTCGACTATGAGTGCGATGTGCCCAAAGAACTGCTTAGCTGCAGGATCGTTAAGATGACTATGCAGCCGATTATAGAGAATGCAATTTTTCACGGGATCGAGCCTACGGGAACCTACGGCGTAATCCGGGTGTCAGCTAAAAGAGAGGGAAAGGATCTGTATATCTCCGTGGAAGACAATGGGGTCGGCTCGGAACCGGAAGAATTGAAGGCGTTTATGTATGAGAAGAAGAATAAAAACGCGATGAGCGGTATCGGAATCGGGAATGTGGACGAACGGCTTAAGATGACCTATGGGAAACAGTACGGCCTGATATGCGAAGGAAAGAAGGGCAGCTTTACCCGGATTACCATACATATCCCGGCAGAGCAGGATCTGGCACACGCAGGAGCTGACGCAGATAAAATCATATAATGAGGGAGGAAAACAAGTGTACAAAGTAATGATCGTAGACGATGAGACAATCATATTATCCGGGATTAAGTTCCTGGTAGACTGGGCAAAAAATGACTGTGTCATAACCGCTACGGCTAGAAACGGAAAAGACGCCATGGAGCAGATCCGGAAAATGCCTCCGGACATTATCCTCGCCGATCTGAATATGCCGGTGATGGATGGAATTACACTGATGAAAACCGTGAGAGAGGAGTACCCGGACATAGTGTTCATTGTGCTGACGAATCTGGAAGAATTTGAGCTGGCCAGACAGGCGCTTCAGTGCCGGGCAGTGGATTACCTGGTCAAAAGCCAGCTGGAGGCTCCTGCCCTTGAGAAAGCTTTAGAACATGCGAAGGAGGAATACGTCAGGCGAAGCCAGCTTATGGCGGCCAGCGCAGCGGATTATTTTGAGAAAAAGCACCAGGAAGATCTGATCAACAGCGCGCTTCAGGAGATTATTTTCTTCCGCAGAGGCAGACAGAAAGAAGAGTACGCCAGACTTCTTTCAGATGCGGGAATGCTGGAGGAATACTGCCTGATCTATATTCCTTTTGAGTTTTCTGACTTCCGGGAGGAACCGCCGGAAAAAGAAGAAAAGGCAGAAATGATGGAATGGGTGAGGGAGCTGGCGGCTAAGACAGCGGAGAATTTCTTCGGGGGAAACTATATCATCCTGGATACGGGAGAAAGCAGCTCGCTTGTCCTGTTTGCCTACCCGGGCAGGGCGGCTTTTAATCCGGAGTTTTTCGCTCGAAAACTTACCGGTGCAGTACACTCCATTATGCCGGCTGATTGCAGCGTCCTGTATACCGAGATGTATGCAGGCTGGGAAGAGATAGATCGGTGCGCGTCAGAATACAGGGCGCTGATGGAGAGATACTATCTCGGCCTGTCTGCAGCAGAAATGAAAGAAAGCCTGAAAGATTATGAGCCTCTGGGGCTGAGAGGCGTGGGGACACAGCTGGCCCAGGAGATCCGGCAGAGAAACATGAAAGGAATCCAGAGAATTATGGATAATATAGAGGCCAGAGTCATGGGGACCGCGCACCAGAAAAGTCAGGCGATCTGGCTGCTCAACGAGCTGAACCGTGAGGCGTCTGCAGCGCTGGCGGATGTAGCGGGAGAGGGAAATGCCGGATTCAGGGATAGGATCAGCAGTATTGCCGCGATTGAAAATATTAACACGAGAAGTAAGGTCATGGAATGGCTCTCCATGCTGAGAAATACTCTGACTGATGTGATCGGAAGTTCCGGGACGCCCGGAAATCTTGCGGCGGAGAAGGCGAGAAAATATGTGCTTAAAAATATTGAGGCGCATATCAGTCTTCAGGAGACTGCCGCCGCTGTGGGCGTTTCAGTGGGATATCTGTCCACAGTGTTCAAAAAAGAGTTCGGGCAGAGCTTTGTGGACTATGTGAACAGTACAAAAATCGAATATGCCTGCCGTCTTCTGGATGAAAAGAAACTGATGGTAATGGAGATCGCATGCCGTCTGGGATATGAGAATGCGTATTATTTTTCAAAGGTATTCCGGAAATATATGGGAATGTCTCCAACCGATTACCAGAAAAGGGAGAAAATATAAAAAAATTACTGTTAGTGAAAAAAAGTAACAGCAATAAAAAGATGAGGTGAAAATATTATATCTGCTTCTGGAAATTATCAATTTGAATTCAAGTTTAAGATGAATATAATCGATGCATGCTTAGAAATTAAGCAGAACGATTTCTATTTTCAGGAGGTAGAATATGAAGAAAAAGTTTGTGAAAACAATGGCTGTCGGACTGACTGCCGCTATGGCTGCCACCACCCTGCTGGCAGGATGCGGCGGGTCCGGCTCCGACAAAACAGAAGGCGGATCAGAAACAGTTACGCTTACGTTCCCTGTATGGGACCTTGCGTCCAATCCGTATTTGGATGACATTGTAAGCGGGTTTGAGGAGAGCCATCCGGATATCAAGATCAATGTAGTGGACGTGGCTGCTTCTGAGTACACGAACAAGCTTTCCGTTATGTTAAACGGAGGAGCTGACTGCGATATCGTGTACATAAAGGACGCGGACGGAACACCTTCTTACGCGGAGAAGGGACAGCTTGAAGATCTGACAGAATACGCAGAGAAGGACGGAATCGATACATCGAAATACGTTTCTTATGACGCGTTTAATCTGGACGGAAAACAGGTCGCGGTTCCGTTTAAGACAGATTACTATGTGCTGTATTACAACAAGGATATCTTTGACGCTGCCGGAGTAGAGTATCCTTCCAACGATATGACATGGTCTGAGTGGGAAGAAATGTGTAAAAAGCTTACCAGCGGCGAAGGATCCAGCAAGATCTACGGCGGATACCTCCACACATGGCAGGCTTGTGTCGAGAACTGGGCAGTGCAGGATGGAGAGAACACGATCCTGGGACCGGATTACAGCTTCATGAAACCATACTATGAGATGGCTCTGAGAATGCAGGATGAAGGAACGATCATGGATTACTCCACTTTAAAGACAAGCAATATCAACTACGCTTCTCCGTTCCAGCAGGGAACAGTTGCGACACTTCCGATGGGAACATGGTTCTCTCCGGTTATGATCGCGAAGAAAGCGGCAGGCGAGTCTGATGTGAACTGGGGAATCGCGACACTTCCGCATCCGGACGGAGTTCCGGCAGGAAGCACGGTTGGTTCCACAACTCCGATGGGTATCAATGCAAATTCAAAATATAAAGATCAGGCTTGGGAGTTTATCAAATATGCCTGCGGCGAGGAAGGCGCGTCAAAGCTGATCGCAAGAGGACAGATGCCTGCTTACCAGGATGATACGACAATGGAATCTCTTGCCGCTTACGAGGGTATGCCGGAAGGCGCTGCTGAGGCGATGAAGACAACCTCAATCGTTCTGGACAGACCGATTGATTCTGCGTCAGCGGAAGTGAACCAGATGCTCGGAGAAGAGCACTCACTGATTATGATCAAAGAGAAACCGATTGACGATGTTCTCAAAGAAATGAGCGACCGTTCCAAAGAAATTCAGGGAGAATAAGAAACAGATATAAAAGGACGGCAGAAAAGACTGCCGTCCTTTTATATGGACTTTCTGAGACAGAAGGGATCTTGTAAAACAGAAGAAAGGAGCACAAGATGAGCGGAAAGGCAAAAGCAAAAAAGAAAGGGCTTTCCCTTGTTGTCAGGCAGAACCTGATCGGATATTCCTTTATCCTGCCGAACTTTATCGGATTTTTTATCTTTATCTTTATCCCGGTGATCTTCTCGCTTGTACTCAGCTTTTCAAGCTGGGATGGATTCAACGAGATTGAATTTAACGGGCTGAACAATTTTATTGACATTTTTCACGACAGAGTTTTCGTGGGGGCGATTTGGAAGACCGCGTATTTCTCATTCTTTACAGTCATCTTTTCCATGGCTGCGTCCCTGATACTGGCGCTTCTTCTGAACCAGAAGATCAAGGCAAGAGGACTGTTCCGCTGTGCGTTGTTCTTCCCATATGTGGCTTCCGTTGTGGCAGTTTCCGTCGTGTTTAACGCTATGCTGCAGCCGGACTACGGCCCGGTGAATGAATTCCTGAAATTCATAGGAATCGCCAATCCTCCGGGATGGCTGGCATCTACAGACTGGGTTATCCCGGGGCTGATCATCGTAAATGTCTGGAGAAATATGGGATATTTCATGATTATTTACCTGGCAGGACTGCAGAACATTGACCAGAGTCTGTATGAAGCGGCAGAGATCGACGGCGCAAAGGGCTGGGCAAGGTTCTGGAAGATTACATGGCCTCTGTTAAGCCCAAGTACCTTCTTTGTGGTGATGATGCTGATTATCAATTCATTTAAAGTGTTTGACCTGATTTACCTGATGACTCAGGGGGGACCGGGAACCGCATCTACCATGATGTCACAGTACATTTACAACCAGGCGTTCATTTCCTGGGATTATGGAAAATCATCCGCCGCGGCGATGATCCTGTTCCTTATTGTGGCGCTTCTTACTGCCTTCCAGTTCAAGGCTGAGAAGAAATTTGTAAATTATTAGAAAGAGGTGGAAGAAAATGGTAAAAAAGAAAAATCCTGTGACAAGGGTCCTGATTTATGTCCTTTTGATCGCACTTACCGTAATTACGCTGACCCCTCTGATCTGGATGTTGTCCTCATCCCTGAAACTGGACAGCGAGGTTTTCTCTGTCCCGATCAAGTGGATTCCGGAGAATCCGCAGTGGAGCAACTATGCTAAGATCTGGGAGAAGATCCCGCTTTTAACCTTCACATTTAACTCGGTTAAGCTGACCGTGATTATCACCATCATCCAGGTTATTACCTCCAGCTTCGCCGCATACGGATTCGCGAAGTGCAAGTTCAAAGGCAGGAACATTCTGTTCCTTCTGTATGTGGCGACTATGGCAATCCCGTGGCAGGTATACATGCTGCCTCAGTATTCGCTGATGAATACATTCCATCTGGTAGATACTCACATCGGCTATATCCTGATGCAGAGCTTCAACGCGTTCGGCGTTTTCCTCATGAGACAGGCGTTTATCTCTATACCGGATGAACTTCTGGAGGCTGCGAGAATCGACGGGCTCAGCGAGTACGGAATCTACGCGAAGATCGCCCTGCCGCTGAGCAAGGCTTCTATTACAACCCTTGTAATCTTTACATTCGTAACTATATGGAATGATTATATGGGACCGATGATTTATCTGAATACAGAGACGAAGAAAACTCTTCAGCTTGGAATCCAGATGTTTATCGGACAGTATTCTACAGAATACGGTCTGGTTATGGCAGTGTCTGTGCTGGCCCTTATCCCTGTTCTTGTCATATTCCTGATCGGACAGAAGCAGTTTGTGCAGGGAATCGCAAGCAGCGGTATCAAAGGGTAATTCAGAAGATTCAGCTTGTATTAGCAATGTAGATATCAGGAGGATGTAAGAATATGCTGTATCCGAAAATGACGGAGAGCAGGCAGGTGTTCGATCTGAGTGGGATCTGGGATTTTAGTCTCGTATCTGATCCGGAAGCGGTGAGGGAGCATGCGGGGGAAACTTTAAAAAAAGGGATTCCCATGCCGGTTCCGTCCGCGTATAATGAGATATATCCGGGAAGAGAATTCGCAGATCATGTGGGGGAGATGGTTTACCAGCGTACGTTCGTCGTGACAGAACAGATGAAAAAGGAAAGGATTGTCCTCCGGTTCGGAAGTGCTGCCCACAGGGCGCAGATCTGGCTGAACGGAAGGTGTATCGGCCGCCATAAAGGCGGCTTCCTTCCGTTTTCATTCGAGATCACCGGGGATGTCCGGACAGGTGAAAACCTGCTTACTGTAATGATAAATAATATTGTGGACTATTCTACGCTTCCATGCGGCAGGGTAGTGACGGAAGAGTACCCGGGAATGCAAAAGAAGACCGTAAATCTTCCGAATTTTGATTTCTATAACTATGCGGGGCTTCTGCGCCCGGTATGGCTTTATACGACTCCGAAAGCCTGGATCAGTGACATCACTATAAATGGACATGCGGATGGGAGCTTTACCTGGCAGGTTGACGCAGAAGGAGAGCTGGGGGAAGAGAAGAAGATCCGTATAACCGTCCTGGATGAGACAGGAAAAGAGCTTTTTTCGGGAGAAGGTGAGAACGGCGCGGGAAAGCTGGATCAGATCCGGCCCTGGTCAGTGGAAGACCCCTGTCTTTACGCACTGAGAACAGAGCTGTGGGGAAGTGACGGCAGAAGAGATGTGTATACGGAAGAATTCGGCTTCCGGGATATTACCATTGAAAACTGCCGGATCCTGTTGAACGGGAGGCCAGTGTATCTGAGAGGGTTCGGCAGACATGAGGAGGGTCCTTTCAGAGGCAGGAGCACGGATCCGGTTCTGATGACAAAGGATCTGGGGCTTTTGAAATGGATGGGCGCAAACTCGTTTCGGACCAGCCATTATCCGAACAGCGAGGAGATGATGCAGCTCTGCGACCGGATGGGAATTCTTGTAATCGATGAGTCCCCTGCTGTGGGATTAAATACCGGTTTTACGGCTACCGGTCTGCTCGGAGGAGATCCGGAAGGGACCTGGAAGACTCTGAAAACAGCGGAACATCACCGGACAGTGATGGAGGAGATGGTAAAACGTGATAAGAATCATCCGTGCGTGATCGCCTGGTCTGTGGCAAATGAGCCTGCCAGCCAGGAGGAGGGGGCGAGAGAATATTTTGAGCCGCTTGTCCGGCTGACAAAAGAACTGGATGTTCAGCGGCGCCCAGTAACTATTGTCACGTATGAAGGATCTACGCCCGATACATGCAGAGTAGCGGAACTCTGCGATTTCCTGATGCTGAATCGGTATCGGGGATGGTACGATACGGAGGGGCAGCTTCCGGAGGCCGCTGCGAAGCTGAAAGCAGAGCTGGAGGGATTCCACAGGCGCTGCCCGGACAAGCCGGTCATGCTGGGAGAGTATGGTGCGGATACGATTGCCGGACTTCACGACCTGAACGCCAGACTGTTTACCGAAGAATATCAGACCGAGTTCATGAAAGCGTACAGTGAAGTCTTTGACAGCCTTCCGTATATTACAGGTGAGCATGTATGGGTGTTCGCTGATTTTGCTACAGCGGAAAACATCAAGAGAGTGGACGGCAACAAAAAAGGAATCTTTACAAGGGACCGCCGGCCAAAGCAGGCGGCATATTTCCTGAAAGAAAGATGGAGCGGCATGGACAAATAAGAACAGTGAAAAGGAGAACTCGATAATGAAAGCAATCATGGTGATGTATGATTCACTGAACAGGGAGATGCTGAACCCCTATGGCTGTACATGGACAAAAACACCCAATTTCAGCCGGCTGGCGCAGCGCTCGGTGTGCTTTGACCAGTCCTATGCGGGAAGCCTTCCCTGTATGCCTGCCAGAAGAGAACTTCACACGGGCAGGTTTAATTTCCTGCACCGAAGCTGGGGGCCTATGGAGCCTTTCGACGACTCTATGCCGGAAATACTGAAAAATAACGGTGCCTACACCCATCTGGTGAGTGATCACCAGCACTACTGGGAGGACGGGGGCTGTACATATCATACCCGCTACTCCTCCTGGGAGATCTCCAGAGGGCAGGAAGGGGATCCGTGGCAGGCAGATCTGAATATCCATTTTGACAGGGGAACTGTATTTGAGGCACAGAAAAGGGAACTTAAGGATGATCCTGCTCTGAAAGAATGGTACAGCAAAGACGAGCGGAACAGAGCGTATATGAACTGTGAGGACAGAACTTCCCAGGCGGTTACTTTCGAGTCAGGACTGCGTTTTATCGAGCAGAACCACAGTGGGGACAACTGGTTCCTCCAGATTGAAACGTTTGATCCCCATGAGCCGTTCTATTCTCTGGAGGAGGACGAAAAGCTGTATCCGGAGTATGTAAAAGGGGATAATCGAGATGACTGGCCGCCCTACGCCCGGGTGGAAGAGGACGAAGAAATAGTACGGCGGGTGCGGTATAAGTATGCGGCGCTTCTGAGTAAATGCGACCGGTATCTGGGGCGTGTACTGGATCTGATGGACCGATATGATCTCTGGAAAGATACGATGCTGATCGTGAACACGGATCACGGATTTCTTCTCGGTGAACATGGATGGTGGGGGAAAACTGTGATGCCAGTTTACCGCGAGATTGCCCATACTCCTTTATTTATCTATGATCCGCGGCTTTCAAAGACCGCAGGCGTGCACAGAGATGCAATTGTACAGACCATTGACCTGGCGCCGACTCTGCTGGAATTCTTCGGAGTCCCGATCCCGGAAGACATGCAGGGAAAGCCGCTTAAACAGGTGATAAGAGATGACACTCCGATCCGGAAGTATGCTGTGTATGGCTACCATGGAAGTCAGATCTATCTGACGGATGGAAGATATGTCTACATGCGCTCCGCCCAGAACCCAGACGCGCCGGTCTATGAGTATACGCTGATGCCCACGCATATGAGGCGCATGTTCTCTGTGGATGAACTGAAAGAAATTGAGCTTGCCGGACCTTTCTCCTTTACAAAGGGATGCAGGGTGATGAAGATACCGGCGGTGGACAGATCAGGAGACACAACGTCTTTTGGGACAGCGCTGTATGATCTGGAGGAAGATCCAAAGCAGGATAAGCCTGTTGAGAACAGCGAGGTTCAAAAACAAATGGAGAAGGTACTTAAAACCTTCTTCGACGAGAACGAAGCTCCCAAAGAGCTGTACCACAGATTTTGGCGGACGGAAAAGTGAAAAGACGATTGAGGAGAGGTGACAGTAAATGAGTTTTCCAAAAGATTTTATATGGGGCGCGGCCAGCGCCGCCTATCAGGTAGAAGGAGCCTACAATGAAGATGGCAAAGGAATGGGAATCTGGGACGCCCTTTCCGATGGCCATGTAAAAAGAGGAGAGACCGGGAATGTGGCCTGTGACCATTATCACAGATATAAAGAAGACATTGCGCTGATGAAGGAGATGGGGCTGAAAGCTTACCGGTTCTCTGTGAGCTGGCCCAGAATTATGCCGCGGGAAGGGGAGGTTAATGAGGCGGGAATCCGTTTCTATCAGGATGTAACCGCTGAACTGATCCGCTCTGGAATTAAGCCGATGTGCACGCTGTTCCACTGGAATCTCCCGATGTGGGTCTATGAGAAAGGCGGATGGGAGTGTGAAAAGACCGCCGATTACTTCGCGGACTATGTAAAAGTGGTTGTGGAGGCACTTTCAGACCAGATATCAGATTGGTTCGTGCTCAATGAGCCGGCCTGCTTTATCGGACACGGATATATTACAGGCATGCAGGCTCCCTTCCTGAATATGAATGAGCATCCGGAGCAGATTCCTGAGAGGACAGCTTTTCTGAGTAAAAATGTGCTCCTGGCGCACGGAAAAGCTGTGGAGGCAATCCGGAAATATGCAAAGACTCCTCCTGTCGTGGGGATCGCCATGAACGGAATTCTGATTGAGCCGGTGGGGGACAGCCCTGAGGCGCTTGACCAGGCAAGGGAAATTATGTTCAGTTATGACAGGCTCTATGCCGGACTGAGCTGGTGGCTGGACCCGATACTGACAGACCGGATCCCGGAAGGAATCCGCAGGCTTCTGACAGAGGAGGAGGCTGAGATAATCAGACAGCCTCTGGATTTCATAGGATATAACTGCTACAATACGGACAATTACGGTTACGGAGCGGGAAAGGTGGAGGATGAATATCCGGGAATGCCGCGCAACTCTATGGGATGGCCCATCACACCGGGCGGACTGTACTGGGCTTCCAGATTTCTGTATGAAAGATACGGCCTGCCGGTTATGATCACGGAAAACGGGATGCCGAACCTTGACTTTGTCATGAGCGACGGCAGGGTGCACGATCCTCAGAGAATTGAATACATGAAAGCCTACCTGACGGGGCTTGAAAAGGCCATTGATGAAGGTGTTCCCGTGCTGGGATATCTGTACTGGTCGATTATGGATAACTTTGAATGGTCTGAGGGGTATGATCCAAGGTTCGGCCTGATTTATATTGATTATCGGACTCAGGAAAGAGTGAGGAAGGATTCTTCCTATTGGTATGAGGAAGTGATCAGAAATAACCGGCTTCCTGAATAGGGTGAATGATTCGGGTGATTTTCCTGCAAATTTATCAAGATAAAGCGGTAAAACTGTAAAATGATGAAACTTTTCATTGACAATTATTCACCCACCTTTTAAAATAAACGCGTAGGCAAAGATGCCCGGAAAAGCAGGCGCATCGTGTGTCCTGCTATATTTGTTTTAGGAGGTAGTTTAAGATGTCATACGTTGATGAGGTAATTGATCTTGTCGTAAAGAAAAACCCGGCAGAGCCGGAGTTCCATCAGGCAGTAAAAGAAGTGCTTGAGTCTCTGCGCCCGGTAATCGAGGCAAATGAGGAGAAGTTCCGCAAAGAAGCTCTTCTCGAGAGACTGACGGAGCCTGAGAGACAGTTTAAGTTCCGCGTGCCGTGGGTTGACGACAACGGACAGGTTCATGTAAATACAGGATACCGCGTGCAGTTTAACAGCGCGATCGGACCGTACAAGGGAGGTCTTCGTCTTCACCCGTCCGTAAATCTTGGTATCATCAAGTTCCTTGGATTTGAGCAGATCTTTAAGAATTCTCTGACAGGTCTTCCGATCGGCGGAGGAAAAGGCGGATCTGACTTTGACCCGAAGGGCAAATCTGACAGGGAAGTTATGGCATTCTGCCAGAGCTTTATGACAGAGCTCTGCAAATATATCGGCGCTGACACAGACGTTCCGGCCGGAGATATCGGAACAGGCGCAAGAGAGATCGGATATATGTTTGGACAGTACAAGAGAATCCGCGGCCTTTACGAGGGCGTTCTGACAGGAAAAGGCCTGACATACGGAGGTTCGCTTGTCCGTACAGAGGCTACAGGATATGGCCTGCTTTATCTTACAGATGAGATGCTTAAGATCAACGGACAGGATATCGCGGGCAAGACCGTTGCAGTATCTGGTTCTGGAAATGTTGCGATCTACGCGACAGAGAAAGCACATCAGTTAGGCGCTAAGGTTGTTACAGTGAGCGATTCCAACGGATGGGTATATGATCCGGAAGGAATTGATGTTGCCGCTCTCAAAGAGATCAAAGAAGTAAACCGCGCAAGACTGACAGAGTACAAGAAATATCGTCCGAATTCTGAGTATCATGAGGGAAGAGGCGTATGGTCAGTTAAGGTTGATATCGCTCTTCCGTGCGCGACACAGAATGAGCTGCACCTGGAGGACGCAAAGATGCTTGTAGAGAACGGATGCATCGCGGTTGCAGAGGGAGCAAACATGCCGACAACAATGGAAGCGACAGAATACCTTCAGGAGCACGGCGTGCTGTTCGCACCAGGAAAAGCTGCGAACGCAGGCGGCGTTGCTACATCAGCTCTTGAGATGTCTCAGAACAGCGAGCGCTTAAGCTGGACGTTCGAGGAAGTGGATGAGAAACTTAAAGGCATCATGGTAAACATCTGCCACAACATGGCGGACGCTGCCGAGAGATATGGTTTCAAAGGAAATTATGTCGTAGGAGCAAACATCGCCGGATTCGAGAAAGTCGTTGACGCGATGGAAGCACAGGGAATTGTATAGTTCTGTGAAAAAAAGGTTAAAATGATTGACAGATGCGGAAAATTTTACTATAGTAGACATCGTAAAAGGGAGTAACTGGCGTCTGTATCAGACGTTTGCGATGTCGTCAGTACGATGGAATTCCGTCCGCGTCGCGATTAAATGGTGAGACTTTTATTGCATTACATATTAACAGGTGCAATAGAAGTCTTGCCTTTTTATTTTTCACAGGACTTCTGAATCGGCCGGCAGCGGCGGAGGAAAAGGCACTGACTTAAGGAGGAAATGTACATGAAAAATTATTATCAGCTTTCCGGGGAGGAAGCGCTCAAGGAGATTAATGGATCCACAGAGCCCCTTACGGAAGAACAGATCAGGGCAAACCAGGAAAAATACGGCCCAAATGAACTGGCGGAGGGAAAGAAAAAGACTGTTCTCCAGATTTTCCTTGAGCAGTATAAGGATTTCCTTGTGATTATCCTTATTATTGCGGCAATTGTATCAGGCGTCGTAGGGGATGTGGAAGCGGCTGTCGTTATTCTTGTAGTTATCACGATGAACGCAGTCCTGGGAACTGTACAGACGATTAAGGCAGAGCAGTCTCTTGAAAGCTTAAAGAAGCTCTCAGGCCCGGAGGCGAAGGTTCTGCGAGGCGGAAATGTTGTGCAGATTCCGTCAACCGAAGTTACAAAGGGAGATATTGTTATGCTGGACGCCGGAGATTATATTCCTGCAGACGGCCGTCTGATCGAGTGCGCGAGCCTGAAAGTGGATGAGAGCGCACTGACAGGAGAGAGCCTTGGAGTGGAGAAGAATCTGGACGTGATCCCGGACGAGGAGGTCCCGCTGGGCGACCGGCTGAACATGGTGTATTCCGGAAGCTTTGTGACTTACGGAAGAGGTTCTTTCGTCGTGACAGGAATCGGAATGGAGACAGAAGTAGGGAAAATTGCCAGTCTCTTAAAAACAACATCTGAGAAGAGGACTCCGCTGCAGATCAATCTGGATCAGTTCGGACAGAAGCTTTCAATTCTGATTCTTGTGTTCTGCGCAATCCTTTTCGGAGTCAGCATCTTCCGGGGAGATAATATCGTGGACGCACTGCTATTTGCAGTGGCCCTGGCTGTTGCGGCGATTCCGGAAGCGCTCAGTTCCATCGTTACGATTGTGCTTTCATTCGGCACGCAGAAGATGGCGAAGGAACATGCGATTATGCGTAAGCTCCAGGCAGTGGAAGGACTTGGAAGTGTGTCGGTGATCTGTTCGGACAAGACAGGAACATTGACACAGAACAAGATGACTGTAGAAGATTACTATGTGGATGAGGTCTGTATTAAAGCAGAGGATGTAGATATCAACGATCCGTCCCAGAGCCGGCTTCTGATCGGAAGCATTCTCTGTAATGACTCTAAGAACACAGATGGAGTAGAGATCGGAGATCCTACAGAGACCGCCCTGATTAATCTGGGAAGCAGACTGGGACTTGATCCGGAAGCTGTGCGGGAGAAGTATCCGCGCGAAAGTGAGAATCCTTTCGACAGTGACAGGAAGCTGATGGCAACAAAACATACCATGGAAGGGATACCGACCATGATCGTAAAGGGCGCTGTGGACGTGCTTATGGATCGGATGAATCAGATTCAGATCGGATCAGAAGTACGTGAATTGACCGGGGAAGACCGCAGGAAAATCGAGGCGCAGAACCAGGAATTCTCTAAGCAGGGGCTCCGTGTGCTGGCGTTTGCCTACAAAATAGTATCAGATGAACTGGAACTTACAATTGATGATGAGTATGATCTGACGTTTATCGGACTGATTGCCATGATGGATCCGCCGAGAGAAGAGTCAAAAGCGGCCGTAGCTGAGTGTAAGAGCGCGGGAATCCGTCCGATCATGATCACAGGAGACCATAAAGTGACTGCCGCCGCCATCGCGAAGAGAATCGGAATTCTAAATGATGAGTCCGAGGCTTGCGAAGGCGCGGAGATTGATAAAATGTCAGACGAAGAGCTGAAAAACTTTGTAGAAGGCATTTCTGTGTATGCCCGCGTATCACCGGAACACAAGATCCGGATCGTGCGCGCATGGCAGGAAAAAGGAAATATTGTCGCTATGACAGGAGACGGCGTCAATGACGCTCCGGCGCTGAAACAGGCGGATATCGGAGTTGCCATGGGAATCACCGGAAGCGAGGTGGCTAAGGATGCGGCTGCCATGGTGCTGACAGACGACAACTTTGCAACAATTGTCAAGGCAGTCGAGAACGGAAGGAATCTGTACCGGAATATTAAGAATTCAATCCAGTTCCTGCTGTCCGGGAACTTCGGAGCGATTCTGGCCGTGCTTTACGCGTCAATTATGTCGCTGCCGGTGCCGTTTGCCCCGGTGCATCTGCTCTTTATCAACCTGCTGACAGACAGTCTTCCGGCGATCGCTCTTGGACTGGAGCCCGGATCAAAGGATGTGATGAAGGAAAAACCTCGTCCGATGAACGAGTCGATCCTTACCAAAGATTTCCTGCTTAAGATCGGTACAGAAGGACTTTCTATCTGCGTGACGTCGATGATCGCCTTTATGATCGGGTATCACGGAGAGAACGCTCTTCTGGGAAGTACGATGGCATTTGCTACACTCTGCTCTGCGAGACTTTTCCATGGATTTAACTGCAAGTCAGACCGTCCGGTTGTGTTTACAAGAAGAGTGTTTAACAATAAATGGCTGATCGGTGCATTCCTGATCGGAATCGTGCTGATTACTGCCGTGGTTATGATTCCGGGACTTCACAACATCTTTAGTGTGCAGACCCTGACTCTGGGCCAGCTGTTCACAGTGTATGGACTGGCTGCGGCGAACATCCCGATTATACAGATATTAAAAGGAATCCGTCTGGCGCTTAAAAGGGGGAAATAACAGCAAAGGAGGAGTTTGATGAAACAAGTACAGAAACCGAAGAAACCGTTAATATTTTATTACCTGATTGTGATCGTGGTAATTCTTCTTCTGAATTTCCTTCTCGTTCCAAATCTTTCCAGCAGGAATGTAAAGGAAGTAGATTACGGAACTTTCCTGAACATGATAGAGGATAAAGAGGTTCAGACTGTAGAACTGGATGGGGATTCGATCTATTTTACGGATAAGAAGAGCCCGGCCAATTATTACGAAACGACTACTTTTGAGGACGCAGATCTGGTGAACCGCCTGGACGAGGCCGGATGTGAATTCGGCCGTGTGGCCCAGGAACCGATGAATCCGATCTTAAGCTTCCTGCTCAGCTGGGTTGTGCCCCTTCTGATTTTCTGGGGGCTGGGACAGCTGCTGACAAAGCAGATGATGAAAAAAATGGGCGGAGGCGGCGGAGGCAATCCGTTTATGCAGTTCGGAAAGAGCAACGCCAAGGTCTATGTGCAGTCCACTACCGGAATAACGTTCAATGACGTGGCAGGTGAGGACGAGGCAAAAGAGCTTCTGACAGAGATCGTCGATTTCCTTCACAATCCGAAGAAATACCAGGAGATCGGCGCAGTGTGCCCGAAGGGAGCCCTTCTTGTAGGCCCGCCGGGAACCGGTAAAACTCTGCTGGCCAAAGCGGTGGCCGGCGAAGCTCATGTTCCGTTTTTCTCTATCTCAGGTTCCGAGTTCGTAGAAATGTTTGTCGGCATGGGAGCTTCCAAAGTGCGTGACCTGTTTAAGCAGGCGAATGAAAAAGCGCCCTGTATTGTGTTTATTGATGAGATTGACACCATCGGAAAGAAGAGGGACGGTCAGGGACTGACCGGAAATGACGAGAGAGAGCAGACGCTGAACCAGCTTCTTACGGAGATGGACGGGTTTGACGCCTCAAAGGGCGTTGTTATCCTCGGAGCGACCAACCGTCCGGACAGTCTGGACCCGGCGCTTCTTCGTCCGGGCCGGTTTGACCGGAGAATTCCGGTGGAACTGCCGGATTTAAAAGGCAGGGAAGAAATCTTAAGAGTCCATGCCCGGAAAGTAAAATTAAGTGATAATGTAGATTTTAACGCGATTGCCAGGGCCGCTTCCGGCGCGTCCGGAGCAGAGCTTGCCAACATGGTAAATGAGGCGGCGCTCAGAGCGGTCAGAGAGAACAGAAAGTTTGTCACTCAGGCAGATCTGGAAGAGAGCATTGAGACGGTAATCGCCGGATACCAGAAGAAAAATAAAGTGCTTTCATCCAAGGAGCGTCTGATCGTTTCCTATCACGAGATCGGACATGCTCTTGTAGCCGCGCTACAGACGAATTCTGCGCCTGTTACGAAGATTACAATTATACCGCGTACTTCGGGTGCTCTGGGATATACTATGCAGGTGGAGGAAGAGGAGCGCAATCTGATGAGCCAGGAAGAACTGACCAATAAGATCGCGACTCTGACCGGCGGAAGATGCGCGGAAAAGCTTGTGTTCGACTCTGTGACGACCGGGGCGTCCAATGATATTGAGCAGGCGACAAAGCTTGCGAGAGCCATGATCACCCGGTATGGTATGAGCGATAAATTCGGAATGGTTGCCCTGGAGACCCAGGTGAACCCTTATCTGGGCGGTGACAGCAGTCTGAGCTGCTCCCCTGAGACCGCGGCTGAGATTGACGATATGGTGGTCGATACAGTAAAGGAAGGCTATGAGAAAGCTATGAAACTTCTCAAAGACAACATGAGCAAGCTTCACGAGCTGGCAAAATACCTGTATGATAAAGAGACTATTACAGGAGATGAATTCATGCAGATTTTATGCCGCAGAGAGATTCCGGAAGAAGCTGTTGACGCACAAGAGAAGGGAATTTGATTTACATGTCCAAAAAAACGACACAGAGAACATTGCCTATGAGCAAAGCACAGCGAGAAAAGGCGGAGCATCCGGAGCGGGACAGAAGGATACCGACGACGCGGTACAATCCGGATTACCGGGAAGGGCTGACCAGCCAGCAGGTTCAGGAACACCGCCTGCACGGCTGGGTCAACCGGTCCGTGGAGCCGCCGTCGAAGACGACAAAAGAGATCATACATGAGAATGTATTTACATACTTTAACTTGATTTTCGTTGTTCTGGCAGTTCTGCTCTGTCTGGTCGGATCCTTCCGGGATCTGACGTTTCTTCCCGTAATCATTGCAAATACATTGATCGGGATTATACAGGAAATACGGGCGAAAAAGGTATTGGATGATCTTACTATGCTCAATGCGCCTCATGCAACGGTTGTAAGAGACGGGAAACGTTCTGTTATTGACGCGGAGCAGCTCGTTCTTGACGATATCGTGATCTTTAAGGCCGGAAACCAGGTATGCGCCGATGCGGAAGTTTCAGCCGGCGAAGTTCAGGTTAACGAGTCCCTGCTTACCGGCGAGGCGGACGAGATCACAAAGCGTAGGGGCGATAAGCTCATGTCCGGAAGCTTTATCGTTTCAGGACAGTGCCACGCAAGGCTGGATAAGGTGGGAGCGGATTCTTATATTTCAAAGCTGACGCTCCAGGCAAAAGAAATGCAGGAAGGAGAGCAGTCAGAGATGATCCGCTCTCTGGACAAGCTGGTAAAATATGTAGGCATCGCCATTATTCCAATCGGGCTCGTGCTCTTCTCTCAGGCATTCTTCTTCCAGCATGACGGTTTCAGAGACAGCGTTACATCTATGATCGCCGCGGTTATCGGTATGATTCCGGAGGGGCTGTATCTGCTGGCAAGTGTGGCGCTGGCTGTAAGCTCTGTCCGGCTCGCCCGGAAAAAAGTGCTGCTTCATGACATGAAATGTATCGAGACGCTGGCGCGCGTGGATGTGCTGTGTGTTGATAAAACCGGCACAATCACGGAAAATACGATGAAGGTACAGGATCTGATTGAGACAGAGGAGTATGATGAGGACGAGATGCCTCCGCTTAAAGAGATGGTCAGTGATTTTGCGGCAGCCATGACAAAAGACAATATTACGATGGCCGCCATAAAAGAATATTTCACTGCGGCGTCCGGAAAGCAGGCTGTCTCGAAGACCGGCTTTTCCTCAGCCACCAAATACAGCAGCGTTACCTTTGATGACGGCGTTTATGTGCTCGGCGCTCCGGAGTTCGTGCTGAAAGAGAAATATGGAGATTATGCGGAGGAGATTACAGAACACGCATCGAAAGGTGCCCGAGTCCTTGTATTCGGAACTTACGACGGCGAAGTAAGCGGCAAACCGCTGGATCATGGAATCACACCGCTTGGATTTGTCCTTCTGGCCAATCCGATCCGGGAGGCGGCAAAAGAAACATTCGAATATTTTGCAGAGCAGGGCGTGGAGATCAAAGTAATCTCCGGGGACAATCCTGTGACTGTTTCCAACGTGGCAAAACAGGCGGGCATCAAAAACGCAGACCAGTATGCAGACGCTTCGGAGCTTGAGACAGAGGAAGACCTTCGGAAAGCTGTCCTCAAGAAAACCGTGTTCGGACGCGTAACCCCGAACCAGAAGCGGAAATTTGTCCAGATCTTAAAAGAGGCGGGGCACACAGTGGCTATGACAGGAGACGGCGTCAACGACGTGCTTGCGCTAAAAGACGCGGACTGCAGCATTGCCATGGCTTCCGGAAGCGACGCGGCTGCCCAGGCTTCTCAGCTCGTGCTTTTGGAGTCAGATTTCTCCTGCATGCCTCAGGTTGTGCTGGAGGGCCGCAGAGTGGTCAATAATATTCAGCGCTCGGCAAGCCTGTTCCTTGTGAAGAATATTTTTTCCTTCCTGCTCAGCCTGATCTCTGTGGTATTTATGTTCAGTTATCCGCTGGAGCCCTCCCAGGTTTCATTGATCAGCATGTTTACGATCGGCGTGCCGGCATTCTTCCTTGCACTGGAGCCAAATAAGAACATTATTAAAGGACATTTCCTGACGAATGTATTCTTAAAGGCCCTTCCGGCGGCCCTGACAGACGCTCTGGCAGTTGCGGCTCTCGTAATCTTCGGAAGAACGTTTGGAGTGGATTCCACGGATATATCTACAGCGGCTACGATGCTGCTGGCGATCGTCGGCTTTATGATCCTGTATAAGATCAGCGCGCCCATGAACAAAATCCGCACTGTGATTTTAGCAGGATGCATTGTGGGACTTTTGTTCTGCAGTATATTCCTGAACAGCCTGTTTGCAATTACGGGCATGACTACGGAGTGCGTGATGCTGTTCGTCGTATTCGCTATCGCCACAGAGCCGGTGCTCAGGTATCTGACCATACTTGTGGAAAAACTCCGGCACTATTATCTGAAACTGCGGGGCAGAAATCCGGAGGAAAAGTAACAATGCAGAAGCGTCGGTGTACAAGAAGCGGCACCGGCGCTATTATAGTATTATGATTATAATAATCGGAAAGGCGAAAACAATGAAGAAGGAAATAAGTATTCAGAAGATCAAAGGCATCAGGATCGGACAGGCTGAAAATGAAGCGGCAGGAACCGGATGTACGGTATTCCTGTCAGAAAATGGCATGGCGGCAGGCCTTGACGTGCGCGGCGGCGGTCCTGCTTCAAGAGAATCCGAGCTTCTAAACCCTCTCGCGGCAGCACAGGAGATCCATGGAATCGTACTCGCCGGAGGGAGTGCCTTCGGTCTGGGAGCCGCGGACGGAGTGATGCGGTATCTGGAAGAGAGAGAAATCGGCTTTGATGTAGGGGTCACAAAAGTACCCCTTGTGTGCCAGTCAGATTTGTTCGACCTGACAGTGGGGGATCCGCATGTCAGGCCGGATCAGAAAATGGGATACGAGGCTTGTCTTAATTCCGAGAAAAACAATTACCGGGACGGAAATTACGGGGCAGGGTGCGGCGCCACTGTCGGGAAAGCCGCCGGTATGGACTTCTGCATGAAATCCGGCATCGGCAGTTACGCGCTCCAGATCGGAGAACTTCAGGTGGGCGCAGTGGTCGCAGTAAATGCGCTGGGAGATATCTACGACTGGAAAAACGGAGAAAAGATCGCCGGGCTTCTGTCCGAAGACAAAAAATCCTTCCGTCCGGCAGAAGAGATCCTCTATGCTGATATCGATAAAGTAGAAAATAAATTCACGGGCAATACAACGATCGGCGTTGTAATCACAAACGCCAAGTTCAGCAAATCCGCGCTGTGTAAAATAGCAGGCATGGCCCACGACGGCTACGCAAGGTCTATCCGCCCTGTGCACACAACAGCAGACGGAGACAGCATCTATGCCGCATCTGTCGGACAAGTGTCCGCAGATCAGGATCTGACAGGGGCGCTGGCCGCTGAAGTAATGAGCGAGGCAATTGTACGGGCGGTAAAGGCGGCAAAAAGCGCGTATGGATTCCCGGCGGCAGAAGGGATGTAACAGCTATTTAGCGCACTAACATTTCCTGTGACTTACGTCCGGAAGCGGAGCGGATGTTTTGCGGTACGTATTCTGTGAAAGGAGACAGCCGTAAGATGTTCCGTTCCGGAA
>CALWTQ010000056.1 GCA_944384505.1 uncultured Mediterraneibacter sp. | reverse complement strand
TCCCCGCAGAATACGTCTTGGCAAAGGTACTGTTTTCGGACGTTTTGCAAAAGGACGTTAGTGAACTTTATAGCTGATCACCTAATTTACAGCACATGAAACTGCGGCGCTTCTTCTCGATACAGAAAGTGCAACAGCCATCCGCTGAGCAGTATCCCCAGCGCGCACAGGCCGGAGAAGATAATCATAAAGGGGAGGCAGATCTGTCCCATGAGCTGGAAGGGCTGATCTGTATAATCCCACACATTCCAGTGCATGATTTTATTTACGATGATCCCTGTGATAAATTCGCAGGACGTCACAAAAATTACACTCCATCCCACCTGTTTCCAAAGGGGCGCCCGCCACCCGGTCCACAGCCCCTGCTGGGCGAAAAATACAAAGCAGACCCCGCCAAGGACAAACATTGACCAATGGGAAAATCCCCGGAAAAATACTTCAAAGGCATAATAAAGCGTACCGCCCAATGTCCATAAGAATAAGTATTCACTTAGTTTCTTCACAGTAAGTACCTCGTTTTCGTTTTCATTCATTACTTACATGTAGTCTGGACATTTTTTCACTGTTTTACTCATTCCGGAATTTTTTGATCTCCTTGAGCCGTTCTGATACTTGCTTTTCACCGCCCTGCTCCGTAGGGTGATAATAGGTCCGGTCTTTCAGGCTGTCCGGCATACACTGCATGTGAGTCAGCTTTTCTTCCGTATCATGGGCGTACTCATATCCTTTTCCGTATCCCAGCTCTTTCATAAGCCCTGTAGGCGCGTTTCTGATCTGCATAGGAACCGGTTCGGCTCTTAATGTCCGAACATCCTTTTTGCAGGCTTCGCAGGCTTTATAGAGAGCGTTGGATTTCGGCGCCATGGACAGATATACCACAGCGTGGGTTAAATGAACGTCACATTCCGGCATTCCGAGAAAATGGCAGGCCTGGTAAGCCGCCACAGCCACCTGCAGCGCATTGCTGTCCGCCATTCCCACATCCTCGCTGGCAAAACGGATCAGCCTGCGCGCGATGTAGAGTGGATTTTCCCCGCCTTCCAGCATTCGCATCATCCAGTATACCGCAGCGTCCGGATCACTGTTTCTCATAGATTTGTGAAGCGCGGAAATCAGGTTATAGTGCTCCTCGCCGGTCTTGTCGTAAAGAAGAGATTTCCTGCTGATACATTGGGAAAGCCCATCTGTAGTCACTGTGATTCCCTTTGCGCTGATCTCCCCGTTTATCACAGCCATCTCCAGAGTATTGAGAGCTGTCCTTGCGTCCCCGTTGGCAAAAGCCGCGATGGCCCTTAGATTTTCAGGAGAGATCTTGACATTCTGATTTCCGAATCCTGCCGGATTCTTCAATGCATTTTCCAGAAGGCGCACCAGATCATCCTCCTCTAATGCTTTCAGTACGAATACGCGGCATCTGGACAAAAGCGCCGCATTAATTTCAAAGGAAGGATTTTCCGTGGTGGCGCCGATCAGGATGATACTGCCCTTCTCAACAAATGGGAGGAATGCGTCCTGCTGCGCCTTGTTGAACCGATGAATCTCGTCCACGAAAAGAACAGTCCGAAGCCCTGCCCTGCGGCTTAACTCTGCACGGTTCATCACCTCTTTGATCTCCTTAATTCCGCTTGTCACAGCACTGAAATTAATAAACTCCGATTTCGTCTTCCCGGCGATAATGCTGGCAAGAGTTGTTTTCCCGACTCCGGGCGGTCCCCAGAAGATCATGGACGATATCTGGTCCCGTTCAATGAGCTGGCGCAGGATTTTCCCCTTTCCGATAAGATGTTCCTGACCGACAAAATCATCCAGCGAATCCGGGCGCAGTCTGCTCGCAAGGGGCGACATAGTGCGTTCATTTCCAAATAATGTCATCTGTTCCATCTGCATTCACTTCTTTTTTTCCTCGTCCATACTGCCATCACTGACGCCACAGCCAGCGAAACGAGCAAAGCCGCTGCCGGAAGGGCGAACCCCGCCGCATCTCCCGTCTGAACGGCTCCACCGGTTTTGGACGTATCCTTGCTGCTTCCACTGTTTGAGGCATTTACGCCGTCTCCGTCATCTGCGCTTCCTGAGCCGCCGCCTGCGGCGCCGCTGTCATTCTTATCTCCTGAACCATGAGAACCGTCGTCTGCGTCAGCTTTCACAAGACCTGCCATAGCCTGTTCAAGCGCTGCCACCTGGGCGTCAACATCCTCCTGAACAGCACTTTCATCCTCAGCTACAGCGCGCGCCGCTTCGAGAACGTCCTGCAGGGCCTGATAGCTTTCTGCCGTATATCCGTCCCCGCTGACCGCCTCTGCCTCTTCTATCTTAGAGAGAAGTGTCGTCTTATCAACCGTGCGTGTCTCAGGTGAAAGAATCATGCTGTACTCTGCCGATGCAGATTCACCCCGGTCAGTCCCCGTCAAAGTGAGAACTCCCTCCGAATTTTCAAAGAGCTCTCTCGGGATCTGCTCTCCGGCCGCAAAGGTTTCCCCTCCCCATGAAATGGAAATTGCGGAGTCGCTCTCATCTGAAAGCTCAAAGGATATGCTCTGTGTATTCCACGGAACCGAAATCACCCCTTTAGGATCAGGATTTTCAATTGCGGTAATCACCTGCCCGTCCGCGTCATAACAGGTCAAGGTCAGCGTCTCATTTGCCAGACTCAATGTAGTTTCTGTATCCACGGTGTATGCCTTTATCATGGCATTTCCAATCGTAATATAATTTTCTTCCCCGCTTCCGTCATCCAGAGGTATCCGGAAATACGCTTTCGCCTCCTCAGAAGACAGATCCATCCATTCAGCCTCTTTTCCTTCCTCACTGACAAAATACAGATAACTCTCTCCTTCAGCGCATTTGACAGTCTGACTCAGATAGTATGAAGAATCCGGCTCATACCCTGCCACATAGACAGGCTTTTCACTTCCAAATTCCAGCGGAATAAGAAACATTTCGCTTCCCGGCGTCAGCAGCCGCATCGTCTGTACAACCGAAAAGTACTCTCCTTCTTTGAGTTCCACAGGTGCGTCCAGTTCAATCGCAGAATAAAGCAGGTTATCCAGCCGGTCTGTCTGACTGGATACCAGCTCGCCGTTTACCGGACTGGAGTTATCATTGAGACGGTATACCTCTGTCACTACTTCAACAGATTCCAAATACCCTCTTGCATCCGTTACTCCAACCGCCCGCAGCGTCTCGTCTCCCTCAGCCCGGAACACGTTAGCTACAGAGACGGAATCATTCAATTCACTCAAACTTTCCATCATAGTAGTTTCTCCCGCGTAATTCACAGTGGAACGGACTCCCATGAAATCATACTGATAATTGTTATCATAACTTCTATATCCCGCACTGTTTTCCGTATCAACGAGAAACCCATCAAATTCAGAGATTGTAGTATCGTAATATGAGAGATAGAAGTAGCCTTTGTCCCCCCACACATCGCTCCAGCTGTTCTTAATAATCCAGGCTCCATCTCCCGGCGGTGTGATGGAAAAGTTTTCCGCCGGATAATTATCGTCCCATCCGACCACAGTGACAGCATGATTCGCCGTCATTCCGTCCGGGTTATACTGAGAATAGGTTTCCTGATTATAATATTCGCTGGTTTTACTTTCCTCCAGATCATCCGGGCTTGAGTAATCGGAACAGAAGCTGAGACTTATCGCGCCATTTTCCATAATCCATGCTTTCACCTGAGAATTCACATTCCCGAGAACTTCTGAAATAATCACCTGATCGGGATAACCTAAGGCGGTATAGTACCAATATCCCATATAACTCTCCGCACTATCCAGCCGGTATGCATCGTCATACGCATGGGACGCATCTACACTCCAGTCGCCGTCCTCTGTGTAATATTCGGCCCATCCATCTTCCGTCAGCTGTATTGAATCCATTGTCCCTTCCACATTCCGATACGGAACCTCTTCCTCGTCAGACGCTCCCTGCCAGGAAGCAAGCGCCGCAACAACAATCAGGCTGTTGCCTCCCGAATTATAAACTGCCTGTTTCAAATTTCCTGCTGCAGACGGTCCCTCCAGAGTGCTCTCCGGCGCATCCTGATCCTTCATTTCCTGCTTTGAAAACCATATAAGAGCTTTTTCTGAATAATCCGGATCTATCCCGCCCTGTGAAAGGGCATTGCTTTCAAGAGATGCAGCCGCCCCAAACGCCCAGCATGTTCCCCAGGGATCCTGGAACTTAACGCTTGTCACCCGCCCCTGATCTCTTAAGTCATACTTCTCCGGAAAATCCATAAGCGCATTTACTCCGGAAGGTACAATTGTTTTCCCGCTGATTGCATTTGTGTCATAAAGATACCCGCCGTTCTGATGCAGATCAACCTCCGCCGTAAATTCTCCGGTCAGCGGGGCCGCAGAAACTATGCTTCCCTGAAAAAACTGAGACGATCCGCTCCAAAGCATACCTGTTCCCAAAACTGCCGCAAGCATCCATGCACCTGCTTTTCTTGCTCTTTTTCCTTTCATCTCTTTCCTCACTTTTCTTTTTTTCAGCTCTGTTTGACGTTCTCACGATCTGAAAATGCGGAAAACGGACAGAGTTTTCTCCCCGTCCGCCTTCGTGTTTATCACTTTACTCAGCCACATCACGAATGCTGAAGCTGAATCTTCCCATCTTATCTTTTCCAAGGCATACAGCCTTTACAACATCGCCGAGTTTCAGTACATCCTCAACCTTGTCCACGCGTTTCTTTGCAATCTTAGAAATGTGTACCAGTCCTTCCTTGCCCGGCGCGAACTCCAGGAATGCGCCAAAGTCTTTGATACTGACAACCTTTCCTTCAAATACCTGTCCGGCCTCAAACTCGGTTACAATAGTGTGGATCAGACGTGCCGCCTTGTCCATGCCTTCCTTCTCTGTTCCACAGATCGATACGAATCCATCATCTTCGATATCAATCTGTACGCCGGTCTGCTCAATGATCGCGTTGATCGTCTTGCCTCTCTGGCCGACTACGTCACCGATCTTCTGAGGATCAATCTGCATCTGGATGATCTTTGGAGCATACGGTCCTACTTCCGGCCTCGGCTCTGCAATGGCCTTGTTCATAACTTCATCAATGATATAAGTTCTCGCCTTCTTAGTAGCGGCAATCGCCTGCTCAATAATCGGGCGGGTCAGTCCGTGAATCTTGATATCCATCTGAATCGCAGTGATTCCCTTATGAGTTCCGGCCACTTTGAAGTCCATATCTCCAAAGAAATCTTCCAATCCCTGGATATCCGTAAGCACCAGATAATCATCATCTGTATCCCCTGTCACCAGACCTGCGGAAATCCCCGCTACGGCAGACTTGATCGGAACTCCGGCTGCCATCAGGGACATACTGGACGCGCACACGCTGGCCTGGGATGTAGAGCCGTTCGACTCAAATGTCTCAGACACTGTACGGATCGCATACGGGAATTCCTTCTCACTTGGCAGCACTGGAAGAAGCGCTCTCTCAGCCAGCGCGCCGTGCCCGATCTCCCGGCGTCCCGGTCCTCTGGACGGTTTTGTCTCTCCCACGGAATAGGACGGGAAATTATAGTGGTGCATATATCTCTTGGTAGTCTCCGCCTCATCGAGCCCATCCAGTCTCTGAGCGTCAGAAAGCGGAGCCAGTGTCGTCACTGTACAGATCTGTGTCTGGCCTCTCGTAAACATAGCGGAGCCGTGCACTCTCGGGATCAGGTCTGTCTCTGCAGCCAGCGGACGGATCTCATCAATCGCGCGGCCATCCGGACGCTTGTGATCCTTTAAGATCATCTTTCTGACTGTCTTCTTCTGATACTGGTAAACCGCCTCGCCGAGAACATCAAGCCACTCTTCATTTTCAGCAAAAGCTTCCTCTAACCTCTCCGTGATCTGGCGGATATTCTCCTCCCTTGTCTGCTTGTCGTCTGTAAATACAGCTTCCTCCATCTCTGATGGCGGCACGATCTCTTTGATCGCGTCAAACAGTTCTTCCGGAACCGCGCAGCTTTCGTAAGTGTGTTTCGGCTTCCCGCACTCCGCTACAATCGTATCAAAGAATGCGATCACCTTCTGGTTCAGCTCATGTGCCGCAAAGATCGCCTCGATCATCTTGTCTTCCGGCACTTCATTGGCGCCGGCCTCGATCATGATCACCTTCTCTTTTGTTGACGCGACGGTCAGCGCAAGATCAGACGCCTCCCTCTGCGCCGCCGTCGGGTTAAATACGAACCCGCCGTCGATCATTCCCACCTGTGTGGTAGAAATCGGGCCGTCAAAGGGAATATCGGAAATGCTGGTAGCGATAGACGCGCCGAGCATAGCTGTCAGCTCCGGACTGCAGTCCTGATCCACTGACATAACCAGATTTTCCAGTGTTACGTCATTTCTGTAATCTTTCGGGAAGAGCGGACGCATCGGGCGGTCAATCACGCGGTCTGTCAGAATCGCGTTCTCAGACGCCTTGCCCTCTCTCTTATTGAATCCCCCCGGGATCTTTCCAACAGCGTACATTCTCTCGTTGTACTCTACGCTTAAGGGGAAGAAGTCGATCCCGTCTCTCGGCTTTTCAGACGCAGTGGAAGTACACAGAACCGTAGTATCTCCATAATGCATCAGAACCGCTCCATTGGCCTGCTTCGCAACTCTGCCGACGTCAACTCGCAGAGTCCTGCCTGCCAGTTCCATCTCATATTTCTTATACATGTCTTTCTCCTTTATTCTTAGTTCTTATGCTTCTTCTTGTGACAGGCTTCTCCGAAACTACTGAAAAACACATTAACATAGAGCTAATGCCCTTTTCAGTGGTCTCGGGTACTCATACCTGTCCACAATCTTAAGTATTATAGCATAACGCCCACGGATAGGCAAATGTTTTCACATAAAAATAGGAGCTGTCTTTGACAGCTCCTGCATCAGACTATTTTCTAAGTCCAAGTCTCTCGATCAGTGAACGATATCTCTCGATATCTTTCTTCTTTAAGTAAGCAAGAAGTCCTCTTCTCTGACCTACCATCTTAAGAAGTCCTCTTCTGGAGTGGTGATCCTTCGGGTTTGCTTTGAAGTGGTCTGTCAGCTCGTTGATACGCGCTGTCAGGATTGCAACCTGTACCTCCGGAGATCCTGTGTCTCCTTCGCTTCTTCCATACTCTTTGATGATTGCCTGTTTCTTGTCTTTTGCGATCATTTTTGTTCCTCCTTAAAATACTTTGATAAACGCCTGGCATTAAGCAGCGGTCGGAGTGATCCGTCTGCCGGACACCGGCTTTTGTAACCTCGGATAGTATAGCACACCGTCTTAGGATTGTAAAGCGAAAAATTTTGCTCCATACTCCATATCTTTCATAACATGCTCTTTTAGCTCTTCCACGGAGCCGAACTTGATCTCCGGACGCTCAAATCCGCAGAACTGGGCAGTGATTTCTTTTCCATAGGCGTCGCCTTCATATCCGTATACGTAGACTTCCAGAAGCCGCTTATGTTCGTCTGTCACCGTGGGCTTGATCCCCGCGTTTCCGACACCGGGATACCATTTCCCGTCAATCCGGACGCGGCAGGCATACACGCCGAACCGGGGCAGGATCTTCTTCTCTTCCGGCTCAATATTCATCGTCGGGAATCCAAGCGTTCTGCCCAGCCTTTTCCCGTGCTGTACGATTCCTGTCATCTCATATGGGTATCCCAGAAGTCTCTCCGCCAGCTGAACGTCCCCCTGGGACAGGGCGTCCCGGATATAAGTGCTGCTGATCACCATATCCCCGTATCGTTCTTTTTCAATCACATCTACCGTGTAGCCATACTCGCCCGCATACTTCTCCAGCATCTGCGCGTTTCCCCGCTTCTCATGTCCAAATGTGAAATCCGTCCCAATCACAACATGCGCCGCATGAAGTTTTTTGCATAATATCTCGCTGATAAAAGTCTCCGCTTCCATATTCCGGAGAGATTCCGTAAAGGGATCTTCGATCAGCCAGTCTACCTGGCCCTCGAGCCTTTCTCTGCGCTCCCGCTTCGTCATAAGTGTTTCTCTGTGCATATCAAAAGCACAGACAACGCTCTCGCAGTCTGAGGAGGCGTATTTGCAGATCTGATCCACAAGCTTCTGATGCCCCCGGTGCAGTCCGTCAAATTTTCCAAGTGTAACTGCAGTCTTATTTGTTCCGTTAAACGCTTCAATCCCTGTAACGTATCTCATGTCAGTCCTATCTATCTCCTTTTCAGCGATTCCCGATTTTCCCCGTACTGATCCGCTCACTGCGCCAGAAACATTTTTTCAGGCCGAAAGAGTCTCTTTGTTTCATCATACTTAAATATTCCGATGAATGTCCCCGCCGTGTCATAAAGCCTGTACCGGCAGTTTTCTCCCGGCAGAGACTCTTTTGAATCTGCAGGCAGCGCCCGTAAGGTTACCTGGTTCTCCCTGAGAGGGTTCCCATTACAGGCGGCGGATTCTGCATTCTTTTTTACGGTCAGGGCACGGCAGTTTAAGAACACATGATCTGTCGGAAGCAGGATTTCGGGAAGCCTTCCTTCCCTCACGATCGTCTCCACTTCATCCAGCTTCCTGCTGTCTCTGAGCTCAAATTCTCCGGTTCTGGTGCGGATGAGGGACTCCATGCATCCGCCTGTTCCAAGCTTCTCTCCGATATCATGGCAGAGGGTACGGATATAGGTTCCTTTGGAGCAGTCCACCTCCATCCAGATCCGCGGAAGGTCGGTCTTGTAAATCCTGATATCATAAATCATGACCCTGCGGCTCTTCCTCTCCACAGTTTTCCCCTCCCGGGCAAGTTCATAGAGCTTCTTTCCGCCCACTTTCAGGGCGGAATACATTGGCGGGATCTGGTCATAGTCTCCGGTAAAGCTCTGTACGCATGTTCTTACCACATCTTCATCAAGTCCTGACGGATCTCTTTCTTTAAGAACTGTACCTGAGACGTCCTGTGTATCTGTTGACCTGCCAAGCAGGAGAACCGCTCTGTACGTCTTATCTTTATCTGTCAGTAGATCACAGACCTTTGTAGCGCGCCCGAGACAGACAGGAAGCACTCCCTCCGCATCCGGATCAAGAGTGCCTGTATGCCCGATTTTCTTCTGTCCCACAATGCCGCGCAGACGCGCCACGACGTCATGGGAAGTATAACCTTTTTCTTTATATATGTTCAGTATTCCGTTAATCATTCTCCCTGATCCTGCTTTTCCTGATGATCGAGCTGAAGGGCGATCTGCGCCGTGATATTATTGATCACATCATGGCTTGACCCCTTCATCGTCACGCCGGCCGCGCGGACATGTCCGCCGCCGCCGAAATGCTTTGCAATCGTGCTGACGTCCACAATCCCTTTCGAGCGCAGGCTGACTTTGAATGTCTGAGGCTCTGTCTCATGGAGGAAAATCGCGACTTCCACGCCCTTCGTCTCCCGCAGCTGGCTTACGATTCCTTCCAGATCCGAGGGTTTTGCCTGGAAGAATTCCATGGACCGCCTGCGGATCACTGACACGATACATCTCTTATCCATGATCAGCATACTTTCCAGAAGCGCCCTTCCGAGGATCTGGTTCTGCACATACGTCTTCTCATAGTATGTACTGTCAATGATCCCGCTGCTGTTGATTCCCTTCCTCATCAGGTCAGCCGCAATCTCCATTGTCTCCGGAGAAGTGCAGGAATACTGGAATACTCCGGTATCGTGCGCAATTCCCATAAAAAGCGCCTCAGCCACAGGAACACTGATCTTCTCCCTGTCAAGCAGAGTGTACACCAGCTCGCACGTAGAGCTTGCGTCCGGAACGATATAATTGATATCTGCAAATGCATCGTTGCTGACATGATGATCTATGCACAGCGTCTCCTTCGCCTGCTTAAACAACGGGCCGGAAAATCCCAGACGCTTTGTGTCCCCGCAGTCCATACAGATAAAAAGATCATAAACCGCACTCTCAGGGATCTGCGTCTTTACGTCAGAAGTCCCTTTGATTATCCGGTACTGCTCCGGCACATCCTCCAGATACACGTCCACGCCAATCTGAGGATACTGTTCTTTGAGATACAGGTAAAGCCCCATGCAGGACCCTACACAGTCGCCGTCCGGGCGGACGTGGCCGCCCAGAGCGATTCTGCTTTTTCCTTCTAAAACTGCGTTTAATTCAATTTTCATATATGCTCCTTAACCTTCGCTGTCTGAATCCAAACCTCTGGTTACCTCATCGATTTTTCTGCTGATATTTACTCCATATTCAATGGACTGATCTACGATGAACCTGATTTCCGGAGTATTGCGCAGGTTGACCCTGTGGGCCAGTTCCCGGCGGATATATCCCTCCGCGCTCTTAAGTCCCGCGATTGTATCCTTCTGCGCCTTCTCATCTCCAAGGATGCTGATATATGCCTTGCACGTCTTTAAATCCGGAGCCACTTCCACAGCTACCACAGAAGTCATAGGCGCGATCCTCGGATCCTTGATCCCGTCGCGCAGGATATTGCTCAGCTCCCGCAGAACTTCAGCGTTCACCCTTGTGTTTTTAATACTGTTTTTTCTCATTGCCGCTCCTTCTCACTGTCTATTATTATATCACTTATTCCGGCTGCCATGGGGATATTTATTTTCTCTCAGTCTCAACCATCTTGTAAGCCTCGACTTCGTCCCCTTCTTTGATATCATTATAATTCTCAAACACGAAACCGCATTCGTATCCGGCTCTTACTTCCTTTACGTCGTCCTTGAAACGCTTCAGGGAAGCCAGCGGTCCGTCGAACACGACGATGCCGTCGCGGATCAGGCGGACAGAGCAGTTTCTCTCGAATACGCCGTCTCTTACATACGCGCCTGCGATTGTACCGACGCCGGACGCCTTGAATGTCTGGCGCACTTCCGCGTGGCCCAGTACTTTTTCCTCAAATACCGGATCCAGCATGCCTTTCATAGCTGCCTCTACGTCCTCAATCGCATTATAGATAACTCTGTAAAGCCTCAAGTCAACGCCTTCACGGTCCGCGATATCTTTCGCGGTTGCATCCGGACGGACATTGAATCCGATGATAATCGCATTTGACGCGGACGCCAGAATAACGTCGGACTCATTAATCGCTCCAACGCCGCCGTGGATCACTTTTACCACAACTTCATCGTTGGACAGCTTCAGCAGGCTCTGCTTAATTGCTTCGACAGATCCCTGGACGTCTGCCTTAACAACAATATTGAGTTCCTTTAAGTTTCCTTCCTGGATCTGGTTGAACAGATCGTCAAGGGACATTCTTGATTTGGTTTCGTCAAGCAGTTTCACCTTATTCTGAGCGATAAATGTCTCCGCGAAGTTTCTCGCCTCTTTCTCAGACTCGCATCCGACAAATACCTCGCCCGCGTTCGGAACATCGTTTAATCCGAGAATCTCAACAGGCTGAGACGGCCCTGCCTCTTTTACACGTCTGCCTTTGTCATCCATCATAGCACGTACACGGCCGTGAGCGCTTCCGGCAGCGATTGCGTCGCCCACATGAAGCGTACCCTTCTGAACAAGGACAGTCGCGACAGAACCTTTTCCTTTGTCAAGCTCCGCCTCAATCACAAGGCCTCTTGCCGCACGGTTTGGATTCGCCTTAAGCTCCATCACTTCCGCTGTCAGCAGGATCATCTCCAGAAGTTCCGGAATGCCCTCCTTAGTATGTGCAGAAACCGGAACAAACACTGTGCTTCCGCCCCAGTCCTCCGGGATCAGCTCATACTCTGTCAGCTCCTGTTTTACTCTCTCAATATTGGCGCTTGGCTTATCAATCTTGTTGATCGCCACAATAATCTCAACGCCGGCCGCCTTCGCATGATTAATGGCCTCCACTGTCTGAGGCATAACCCCGTCGTCCGCTGCGACAACCAGGATTGCGATATCCGTAGAGTTTGCCCCGCGCATACGCATCGCAGTAAACGCCTCATGTCCCGGTGTGTCAAGGAATGTGATCTTCTCGCCATTGACTTCCACCACATAAGCGCCGATATGCTGTGTAATGCCGCCCGCCTCACGGTCTGTCACGTTAGAGTGGCGGATCGCATCCAGAAGGGATGTTTTACCGTGGTCAACGTGACCCATAACGCAGACTACCGGAGGACGTTTCACCATCAGGCTTTCATCTTCCTCATCCTCTTTTAAGAGCTCCTCGATGACATCCACAACTTCTTCTTTCTCGCAGAGAATATCGAATTCCATCGCGATCTCTTCAGCGGTGTCATAATCAACTTCCTGGTTCACCGTCACAACTTTTCCCTGGAGGAACAGTTTCTTGATGATAACAGACGGAGCCACTTTCATCTTGTCAGCAAGCTCTTTGATGGTCAGAACTTCCGGGATTGTGATCTGTTTGATCTTCTCTTCCTTCTTCTCCTCTTTCGGCTGCGGTTTCTTCGCCTCCGTTACCTGCTTCTGCTTTCTGCCCTTCTTCGCTTTCCCTTCAAAAGCTTCGTCTCTGTACTCTTTCTTTTTATTATCGCGCTCTTTATCCTTCGCCTTATTTCTCTGGCTCTTCTGCTGTTCTACAACAGAGGATCCCATATCGTCCCTGCGGGAATCTCTTCTGTCTCCGCGCATTCCCGGTCCGCCTGAGCGCTGGTCACGGTCGCGGCCTCCTCTCTGGTCTCCGCGTCCCGGACGGCCCTCTCCAAATGAGCGGCCTCCCTGGCCTCTCTCAGAACGTCCCTGACGGTCTCCTCCCGGTCTGCCTTCTCCGAATGAGCGGCCTCCCTGGCCTCTTTCCGGGCGGCCCTGGCGGTCTCCTCCCGGGCGGCCATCAGATGGGCGCGCTCCGAAGGAACGTGTGCCCTGGCCGGATCTCTCCGCACGCTGCCCCTGCGAGTTTCTCTCCTGGTGTGCGCCCTGGCCTGCACGGTCCGGGCGCTGTCCGCGCTCGCCTGCCGCGCGGCCTTCTCCGGAATCTCTTCCGCCTTCAGTTCTCATCCCCTGTGCCGGTCTCTCCTGCGCGGATCTCTCCTGTACATTTCTGTCCTGCACATTTCTATCCTGCACGGTCTGCTCAGTTCTGTCCTGTACCTGCCTGTCAGCAGCCCTCTCCTGTGACCGCTCAGACGGTCTTTCAGCACGTACGGGGCGATCTCCTCCCGGGCGGCCATCAGATGGGCGCGCTCCTGCCGGGCGTGTGCCCGGCTGTCCCGGACGTGCTCCCGCCGGGCGCGAACCTGGCTGCCCCGGACGCGCTCCCGCCGGGCGTGTGCTCTGGCCCTGTCTCTGCGTGGGGCGGCTGCCCTGGATCCGGCTGCTGTTTCTGGAGTTCTGGGGACGGATCACGAAGGCAAGATTTTTCTTCTTCGGCGCCCCTTCTTTCTTTTCTTCCTTCTGAGACGCTTCCTCTGCCACGGCGCTCTGCGCAGGCTTTGCAGCGCCTCTCTCCCTGCGGATCTCCTCTGTTACCTGATCCTCCAGAGTACTCATGTGGTTCTTTACCTCCACATTTTTCTTCTGCAGGATTTCCATGAGTTCTTTATTGTCCATTCCCAGCTCCTTCGCCAGCTCATGTACCCTCATTTTTGTCATATTCAACTACCTCCTATGCAATATCCTCTCGGTTTTTAAGCTCTCTTTGAATCCCGTCTGCAAATCCTTCGTCCAATATCGCCAGAGATGCACGGAATTCTTTTCCCATTGCATGCCCTAAGGTATCTTTATCTCCGTAAAAACAAATTGGAACTCTGTAAAATTTACACATATCCTGAAATTTCTTCTTCGTGTTCTCTGATGCGTCTGATGCGATGATCACAAGACGCGCTTTCCCGGACTTCACGCCGCTCTCTGTCAGCGCTTCGCCGCTTGAGCATCTTCCCGCCCGCACTGCAAGCCCGATCAGGGACAGGATTTTATCACGCTTCGCCAATCTCATCCATCTCCTTTTCCAGCCTGTCATATACTTCCTGCGGGATCTCCTGCTTGAAGGAGCGCTCCAGCCCGCGGCTTTTCACCGCCTTATGAAAGCATTCCACACTGCGGCATATATATGCGCCCCGTCCGTTTTTCTTTCCTCCGGCGTCTACTACGAACTCTCCGTTCTCCGTCCGCAGGATGCGCATAAGTTCTTTCTTCGGCTTCATCTCGCCGCATCCTACACATTTCCTCACAGGGATCTTTTTCTTTACTGCCAATCAACCCACTCCTTTTAAGCTTTACTCTTCCTCAGTCTCAATGAATTCGATTTCCTCGTCCGCAGCGTTATCCCAGTTGCCATTTTCCTCCTGAGCCTCACTGTCTGCCTCATCATAGCCGGCGTCGTCGTCATAGGCTGTATCCTCATCATACACGCCGCTCTCCTCATAGGACGCATCACCGTCATAATCCGCATATGCGTCCCCGCTATATTCATCATCGAAGTCGCCTGTGTATCCTTCCTCACCTACAAGGCCCATCTGCTCCATGTAGTTCTCTGGAAGGTCTCCTGCCTCAATGGCCTGAGTCTCACTCTTAATATCGATCTTATATCCGGTCAGGCGCGCAGCCAGACGGGCGTTCTGTCCTTCTTTTCCGATAGCGAGGGAAAGCTGGTAATCCGGCACAATCACACTTGCGATCTTCTCCTCCGGATCCGCCATAACGGAAATAACCTTGGCCGGGCTTAACGCATTCTCGATCAGAAGCGCCGGGTTCTCATCCCAGTTGATAATGTCAATCTTCTCGCCTCTTAACTCTTTTACAACCGCATTCACCCTGGCGCCGTTCATACCGACACAGGCTCCCACCGGATCCACGTTCGGGTCATTGGACCATACGGCCATCTTCGTACGGGATCCTGCCTCCCGGGCGATACTCTTAATCTCAACAGTTCCGTCCCTGACCTCTGCCACTTCCGCCTCGAACAGACGCTTCACAAGTTCAGGATGTGTACGGGAAACCAGGATCTTCGGCCCCTTCGGCGTGTTCTTTACTTCCACTACATACAGTTTGATACGCTCTGTCGGTTCAAAGTGCTCTGTCTTCACCTGCTCATTCTCTGTCAGCATGGCGTCCGCTCTTCCGAGATTGATGCTGATATTTCTGCCCACATAGCGCTGAACAATTCCTGTTACGATATCCTTCTCTTTCTCAAAATACTGGTCAAATACTACTTTTCTCTCTTCCTCACGGATCTTCTGGAGGATCAGGTTCTTCGCATTCTGTGTCGCGATCCGCCCGAACTCCTTAGAGTGAATCGGAACCTGCGCCACATCTCCAAGCTGCAGGGAGGAATCCAGCTTCTCCGCCTCCTCAAGGCTGATCTCAAGGGCGGGGTCCATCACTTCCTCAACCACTTCCTTCTCCGCGTACACCGCATAATCGCATGTCTCTTTATCCATGATCACTTTGATGTTCTCCGCAGTTCCAAAATGGTTCTTGCAGGCACTGATCAGTGAATTCTCAATCGCGTCCATCATTACATCCCTGCTGATGTTTTTCTCTTTTTCAAGAATTGTCAATGCTTCCATTAACTCTGTATTCATTGTTATTTCTCCTCCTAATAATTAAAAATCCAGCGCCAGACGGATCAGGGCAATCCCTGATCTCTCAAATACCTGTTCTGTATCATCCTCATATGCGATCGTTACAGTGTTTTCATCGTAGCCTTTCAGTATTCCTGTGAATTCCTTCTGCCGGTCAATGGCCCGGTAAGTCCTGATCTCAACCTCTTCTCCCAGGCTCCTCTTAAAGTCCTTCTCCTTCTTAAGCGGACGTCCAAGCCCGGGTGAGCTCACTTCAAACACATAGGAATCCTCAATATAATCCTTCTCATCAAGGATATCGGAGAACCGCCTGCTGACCGCCTCACAGTCATCCACAGTGATGCCGCCGGGTTTATCGATATACGCCCGCAGATACCACGTACCCCCTTCTTTGACATACTCCACATCTACCAGCTCAAAATTCAGCTCCGTCACAATGGGTTCCAGAAGCTGTTCTGTCTTTTGCTCATACTCTTCTCTTCTTGACACGCTGCACTCCTTCTCCTTTGCCTGATTATTCCATCCGGAAATCCACATCAACAAAGAAGAGTGAACTTTCGTTCACTCTTCTGCCGGATCCCTTATGTAACTATATGCAACTTTAACACCTTTTTCCAGAGAAATCAAGCCCCTTCTCAAAAAAAATGCAGCGGTTCAGCTATTTAGCTATTTAGCGCAATAACATTTCCTGTGGCTCACGTCCGGAAGGGGAGCGGCTTGTAGCCTTTCGGCTGCGAAAGCTTTCCGGCCGCGCCTGCTTCTCGCAGCAGCTATATATTCACTGACTCCCGGCTTGAAAAAGCCCAGGAAACAGCCCCATTTCGAGAAAAATATGCGGGGATGAAGGATGGCTCTGGATGACTTCGGAAGGGTATTAGTGAAGCTTAGAGTTCCAGCGAGGGACGTTAGGGCTGACGGTGGAATTGTCTGAGCGTAAGCGAGTTGTCCACCGTCAGTCCTTGCATTTAGTCCGTCACTGGAACTCTTAGTTTCACTTATATCCCTGGAGCGGAATCCAGAGCCATCCTTCATCCCCGCAGAATACGTCTCAGAAATAGCCTCTGTTTTCGGACGTTTTGCACAAGGAAGTTAGTGAACTTTATAGCTGAATTATCTTTGCTTTGTCCCTGTTCCGTCTCTTTTCGCCAGCTTCAGCCTGTTCAGCGTCACTTCTTTTTCTCCGTACAGGATCTTCGCTTCTTTTCCTTCTTCGAACAGATATACATTCTCCAGCTCGTCCTTTTTCTGAAGGCGGATTCCCCGCACGCCTACGGCCGCCTTCTTTTTCACAGGCACATCCGCAGCCGGGAATCTTAAGAAGTAACCGTTCTTTGTCTGGAGTACGATATGCTGGCTGTCCGTCACGACTTTCACATCGATCAGGGTATCTCCCTCCTGGAGCTTGGTCGCAGCGATCGTTCTCTTTGCCACCTGGAATTCGGTTCCTTCTACTTTCTTAATCATACCCTGAGCCGTGGCGAAGAGGAGGTAAGAGAACCTCATCTGCTCCCCGTCGCAGACCATAACGATCTGTTCCTCGCTGCTGGAGTAATTGCTCACATTATCAATAGGAGTCCCCTTGTCCCTGAATTTCCCGTAGGGCAGGTCGAGCACTCTGACCTGGTGCATCTTCCCGACGTCTGTGAAGATACACAGCTTCCCGGTATTCAGACAGTGAACCACATATTTATTCTCGCTGTCTGCAGCCTCTTTGTTTCTCTCATATACGGACGCGTCCACTGTCCTTGCATATCCAAAGCGGTCCATAAGAAATACAACTTCCTGCTCTTCGATCTTCTTCTCCTCGAATACTGCTTCTTCCGCATTCTCTACAACCGTGCGGCGTTTCCTTCCGAATTCCTTTTTATAAGAATCCAGCTCCTCCATGATCACATTCGCCATAGAGTCATAATGATTCAGAATATCCTCATAGCGGGCAATGTTTTTCAAAGTCTGCTCATGCTCTGCCCTGAGCGCTTCGATCTCCAGGCCGATCAGGCGGTACAGGCGCATCTCGAGGATCGCGGTCGCCTGCCGCTCGGTAAAACGCAGCATGGACGCCATCTTTTTTGAGATATTGGACTTGAACTTAATATTGTCTGTCACGCCGTTTACAAGACATGCTCTGGCGTCTTTTACCGACTTGCTGCCCCTCAGGATCTCGATAATCAGGTCGATTACATCGCAGGCCTTGATCAGCCCCTCCTGGACTTCGCTCTTTTCCTGCTCTTTTTTCAGAAGCGTTGTATATTTTCTTGTAGCCAGCTCAAACTGGAAATCTACATGGTGCTCGATGATCTTCTTAAGCCCCAGCGTCTCCGGGCGGCCATCCGCCACGGCCAGCATGTTCACCCCGAAGGTATCTTCCAGCCGGGTCTTCTTATAGAGCATGTTCTTTAAGTTCTCAGCGTCAGCGCCCCTTTTCAGTTCCAGGACGATCCGGATGCCTTCTTTTGACGACTGGTTGGAAATGTCCACGATATCCGTGGTCTTTTTCGTCTCCACCAGGTTCGCCACGTCATTTAAAAACTTTGCGATGCCGGTACCGATCATGGTGTACGGGATTTCACTGATCACCAGCTGTTTCCTGCCGCCCTTTAACTCCTCAACCTCCACTTTTCCACGGATCTTGATCTTACCCTGCCCGGTCTCGTAGATATTGAGCAAGTCGTCCTTGTTAACCACAATGCCGCCTGTGGGGAAGTCCGGCCCTTTGATGTATTTCATGAGCTGTTTTGTGCTGATGGCGTCATTTTTAATATACGCCTTCACCGCGTCCACTACTTCCCCCAGGTTGTGTGTCGGGATGCTGGTGGCCATTCCCACGGCGATTCCCTCAGCTCCATTTATGAGAAGATTGGGAACCCGCATAGGAAGCACAATGGGCTCTTTCTCTGTCTCGTCAAAGTTGGGCCCGAAATCTACAATGTCTTTGTCCAGATCTGCCAGGCAGACCTCTTGTGTAAACTTCGTAAGTCTCGCCTCGGTATATCGCATGGCGGCCGCCCCGTCTCCCTCAATGGAACCGAAATTTCCATGGCCGTCCACAAGGATCTGGCCCTTCTTAAAGTCCTGGGCCATAACGACCAGGGCCTCATAGATCGAGCTGTCGCCGTGGGGATGGTATTTACCCATGGTATCGCCGACAATACGGGCGCATTTCCTGTAAGGCCTGTCATAGCGGATTCCAAGCTCGTACATATCGTAGAGTGTCCGGCGCTGTACCGGCTTTAGACCGTCCCGCACGTCCGGCAGCGCACGGGCGATAATCACACTCATGGCGTAATCGATATATGATTTTTTCATAAGATCCGAGTATTCCGTTCTTATGATCTGTGATTCACTGTTCATATTCTGTCTCCTTTATCATCCTGCGGCGCCCGGAGCTCTTCTGCCGCCGTGCCGCTCTCACTGCTGTCCGCCGCGTGATTTCAGCGGACCGCGGGATCAGATATCCAGCTCGGCCTCGGTTGCATTTTGATAAATAAATGCCCTCCGGGGCGGCACCTCGGTCCCCATAAGCATCTCTGTCACACTGGAGGCCATCCTGGCGTCTTCAATCTCCACCAGCTTCAGCAGTCTGCGCTCAGGATCCAGCGTAGTCTCCCAGAGCTGTTCCGCATCCATCTCTCCAAGACCTTTATATCTCTGGAGCGTGAATGGTCCGGAGTGTTTTTTTCTGTATTTCTCAAGAGCTTTGTCATCGTAGAGGTACTCTTCCTCCCCGTTTTTGGGCATGGCCTTATAAAGGGGAGGCATGGCTATATATACATGCCCCTCATAGATCAGCTCCGGCATAAACCGGTAAAACAGCGTAAGCAGCAGCGTAGAAATGTGGGCTCCGTCCACATCCGCATCCGCCATGATAATGATCTTGTCATATCTTAACTTTGTGATATCAAAGTCATTGCCGTACCCCTCGGAAAATCCGCATCCGAATGCATTGATCATGGTCTTGATCTCCGCATTGGCAAGGATCTTGTCAATGCTGGCCTTCTCAACATTCAGTATCTTTCCGCGGATCGGGAGGATGGCCTGAAAATTCCGGTCTCTGGCCGTCTTCGCAGACCCTCCGGCAGAATCTCCCTCCACAATAAAGATCTCACATTTCTTCGGATCCCTGCTCTCACAGTTCGCCAGCTTTCCATTGCTGTCAAAGGAATACTTCTGCTTTGTCAGAAGATTTGTCCTGGCCTTCTCCTCAGTCTTTCGGATCTTCGCCGCCTTCTCCGCACTGGAGAGCACGGTCTTAAGCGTATCCAGGTTCCGGTCAAAGTAGCGGACGATCTCATCTCCCGTCACCTTGCTGACCGCTTTCGCAGCGTCCGGATTGTCCAGCTTCGTCTTTGTCTGCCCCTCAAACCTTGGATCCGGATGCTTGATGGAGATGATCGCCGTCATGCCGTTACGGATATCCGCCCCGGTAAAGTTGGCGTCTTTTTCCTTTAATATCCCAAGCTCCCGCGCGTACTGGTTCATCACGGTTGTAAATGTCGTTTTAAACCCGGTCAGATGGGTGCCGCCCTCTGCGTTGTAGATATTGTTGCAGAATCCGAGCACATTTTCGTGGAATTCATTCACATACTGCAGGGCTGCCTCCACTTCAATGCCGTCCGCTTCACCCTTGAAATAGATCGGCTCGTGAAGAGCTTCTTTCTTCTTATTCAGATCACGGATGTAACCGAGGATACCGTCCGGCTCATGGTATACTACGTGTTCCGGCGTATCCAGACGATTGTCATCAAAGACGATCGTAAGCGCCGGATTCAGATATGCAGTCTCGTGAAGCCTGCTTTTAATCTCCTCCGAACGGAACCATGTTTTCTCAAAGATCGTATCATCCGGGAGGAAATTCACCGTAGTTCCGGTCTTCCTCGTTTTCCCAATCCTGGGCAGCAGGCCGTCCTCCAGCTCAATCACCGGGACTCCCCTCTCGTACCGGTCATGATGGATATATCCGTCCCGGCTGATCTTTACATCCATGTAAGCGGAGAGCGCGTTTACAACAGAAGAGCCGACGCCGTGGAGACCGCCGCTCGTCTTATATACAGAGTCGTCAAACTTTCCTCCCGCGTGAAGCGTGGTGTACACAAGGCGTGCCGCTGATACGCCTTTCTGATGCATATCCACAGGGACGCCCCGCCCATTGTCCGAAACCGTTGCTGACCCGTCCTTTTCCAGAGTGACATGTATCTCCGAACAAAAGCCTGCCAGATGTTCGTCCACAGAATTGTCCACCATCTCATAGACCAGATGGTTTAATCCTTTGGTAGAAACACTTCCAATATACATTCCCGGACGTTTCCTGACCGCTTCCAGTCCTTCCAGTACCGCGATGCTCCCCGCATCATATGTATTCTTACCTGCCATTTACATTTCTCCTTCTGATCCGGCCCTTCTGCTGAGGCGCTGCGGAAGCCCCCACAAACAACATACAAGAGCGCCAGAATGCGCTCACCTGACAGAGCCAGACTGACTATATTCGCCTGCGCCCCGCCTTGAGGGCAGGGCAGTCCATTTGATACTATATCATCAGATCTGAAAATTTTCAAGTTTGCACCAGCTATATATTCATTAACTCCCGCTTTGAAAAGCCCAGAAAACAGCCCCATTTCGAGAAAAATTCTGTGGGGATGAAGGATGGCGATGGATGACTTCGGAAGGGTATTAGTGAAGCTTAGAGTTCCAGTGAGGGACGTTAGGGCTGACGGTGGAATTGTCTGAGCGTAAGCGAGTTGTCCACCGTCAGTCCTTGCATTTAGTCCGTCACTGGAACTCTTAGTTTCACTTATATCCCTGGAGCGGAATCCAGAGCCATCCTTCATCTCCGCAGAATACTTTTCAGAAATAGCCCCTGTTTTCGAACGTTTTGCATCCGGACATTAGTGAACTTTATAGCTGAAACCACTATTCTTATTCGTCCGTTATTACATGGCAGAGTGTATCTGCCAGCACCTCCATTGCGTTCATCATCTCCTCCACTGTGTTCGTCTGTGCTCCGGCCTCAATCAGCAGCGATTTGGGCATCAGGTGAAGATTATACCTGTACGCCCTCAGATAGATATGCCTGACGAATCCCGGATACAGACTTTCCGAGGCCAGCTGCATCTGAAGGGAAAAAGCCAGGTTATCCTGGATGTACGGATTATAGAGATAGTCAATGTCCCCGTTGGTCCGTGATCGGCTCAAACCGTTAAAATACATGATCTTCGCCGTCGGCTTGCCGTTGATCTCTGTCACAAGGTGGGTTCCCTCCGCCACGCCATCCCGGTGCAGGTCAATGGCCACTTCCAGAGTTGGATTGGCTTCGATCAGCGGACGAACAGAAGCTTCCGCATTTTCATAGGCATTGCTCCGGTCAAGCTGCCCGTTGATAATATCGTACACTCCTGTATCGTGGATTGTCTCTATCCCTTTCTCGTTTAAAAGCTGAGTCAGATACTCACCCACGCCAACAATACTTGTAGCAGGATCTCCGGGCGTAGAATCAACAAACTCTTCCTGAGAGTGCGTATGAAATATGAGAATCTTCGGCCCGCCTGTAGTATTGTCAATCTTCATGCTGCGGCCGAGAAGATCATCTGCATTAAGCTGCTCCGGCCCGATCATGGTGGAGCTGTCCACTGTATAAAAGTTGCTTAACAGATAATCAAAGTCTCTCAGCTTTTCAATAGACATATCTACAGTGGGAGTCACTGTCTGGGCCGCTGCTTCAGATTCATCCGGCTCTCCCACCAGATTTCCGTTTTCATCAACAGCGTTTTCATCGTTTGCCTGAGCTTCCAGGATCTTAGCCAGCGTCTCCTCATCCTCTACCGAGAGCTCCGCCGACGCATGATCCTCAGCATATGTAACCAGGGGCAGCCAGGCAAGCGCCTGATCCCACACCCGCTCATACAGGTTTTTCTCCGGTTTCCGGTTCAGATAAGACAGGCCCGGCATGTACATTTCCTCTGCGCCTGTAAGAATCTGTTCCTGAAATTTGTATCGCCAGTTATCACCAAACCCTTCCGCGCTGATCCATACAATGCAGACAGCCAGAAGGGCGGCATATGCCGCCTTTTTCTGTCTGAGTGCTTTTCGTTTTATCCGTTCCATATAAGGCAGCATTCCCTTCCGGCTTATTCTTCTGAAAGTCTATGCAGTATCTTCGGCTTCTATGCATGGCCTCCTCCTTCCGCCAGTTCAGGCGCGCCATTCGCAAAGCCGCACTCCGTGCTTATTGCGGCTTCGCCGCTTCTTTGCTCATGTTCGGGCGCTCACTCCATGCACAGAAGCCTTCGCTTCGCCATGCAAGCATGCCTCTGCCTCCGGCTTCTATGCATGGCTGAACTGGCTGGATAGCATGTTTATGGCTTCTGAGATTGTGTGGCTGATCTGGTGTATCATTTCGTCTACGTCTTTTGGGGTTACGAACATTCCGTTTAGGTGGGGTGCGATCAGTTCTTTTACGAACTCGTATTTTTCTCCTGCGTTATAAGAGCGCAAGACTTCTCCTACTCCTTTCAATGATTCTGACGACTCCAGGGCGCGGATGAAGTTCTCCATGGTATCATTGACAATTGTCGCCGCATCTACAACAGTTGGGACGCCGATCCCGATCACCGGCACGCCAAGTGATTCTTCTGTCATTCCCACGCGGTGGTTCCCCACTCCGGACCCCGGATGGATCCCTGTATCCGCGATCTGCACCGTGCGGTTTAATCTTCTGCTGTTGCGGGCAGCAAGCGCGTCCACTGCAATCACGATATCCGGATGGGTTTCCTGCACAATCCCGCGCACGATCTCCGCGCTCTCCATCCCGGTCTGCCCCATGACGCCCGGCACGATAGCGCTGACCATATCTACATTTTCCATTCCCATAGCATATTTCCCGTATTCTTTTACAATGTGACGTGTCACGTTCAGATGATCTGCCACATAGGGTCCGAGAGCATCCGGCGTCACATCGCGGTTCCCAAGTCCTACTACCAGAATTGAGATGTCTTCATTTTCTGCCTCCCCCTCTCCATTCCCGGCCGGTTCCCTGTGTTTTTCAATCAGCTCCCGGATATAACCGCACAGTCTGGCCGCTATCTCCACATGTTTCTCTTCATCCGGCAGAGAAAGATCCGGCGTCTCTACAGTGAGATATGTTCCTGTGGGTTTCCCCATAGCCTTCGCGCCGTTCTCTGTCCTGATTTCAACCCGCGTCACACGGATATCCCGTTCCTGGTCATAATCTTCTTCAAGGACAACTCCGGGAATTTCGACATTATCAGACTCGAACCGTTCCTTCTCCTCGAGAGCCAGATCTGTTCTCACACTGTAATTTTTCACCATGTCCCATCCTCACTTTCCGTTTTCAGATTTTGCGCCGCTGTCACGTTGCTATTCACGCTCTTGTTACTATTCACAGTAACACGCTGTTACCAGTTTTCTCAATATTTCTTAAATTATGTATTGACAACTATTTCCGGTTGGAATAAAATAAACGAGTATGTTCCAGCGGAGCGTCCGTGTCCGAATCTGCGGGAATACATGATCCACAGTTTTAATCTGATGATATATTTGGAGGTGTACAGATTGGCTAACATTAAGTCTGCTAAAAAAAGAATTTTAGTAAACGAGACAAAGGCTGCAAGAAACAAAGCGATCCGTTCTAAAGTAAAAACAGCTGTAAAGAAAGTTGACGCTGCAATTGCACAGAAGGATGCCGAGACTGCAAAAACAGCTCTTCGCGCAGCAATCGTAGAGATCACAAAAGCAGGAAGCAAGGGTGTTTACCACAAGAAGACTGTTTCCAGAAAGATCTCTCGTCTGTCAAAAGCTGTAAACAGCATTGCTTAATAATCATAGACATAGATAATAACAAAATAAAGAAAGCGTCCGCACCGTCAGGCGGGCGCTTTCTTTTTCTCTGTTTAAAATCCGTCACAGTCTTGCATAGCCAAAACTGTTAATAATCCCATCCAGCTTCACCCCTGCATTGCACAGCGGGCATTCATGGGCATTGTACACATGGTAATCCGGAAGATCCGAACCTGTAAATATAGTCTTTACCTCCATTCCGGCCACTTTTGAGATCGAGCTGAATACTGCGCAGATCCCGCATACAGTTCCTCTGTAATAGATCACTGACTCAATGGCCTGCATGGTCAGCGTTCCGGTCGCCATTGAATCCGTCAGCACAATCACCTGTTTCCCTTCGATCATCCTCTGACTGTTCTCACGGAAGAGAATCTGCCCGGTATAGTCAAACTCCGGGGTGACAACCGAGATATTATTTCCCGCGCTCAGAGACATATTGCTCGTGTCCGCAAGAATCTCTGCCATGAATGCTCCGATCATTTCAGTATTCTTCAGGCAGACAATTGTATCAACCATCGTGTTAGTCACATATTCAGCCGCAAGTGTTCTGGCCGTCTCACGCGCATTATTATGTCTCGTCTTAACCGTAGACATGTCAATATATGTATTGACATGAGAGTTTTTCGTTGCAAAATGTCCGCTCAGCATCTTAATGCGCGCCTTCGGGTTCTTAGTCGACCTTAAGTTCACAAATCTTTCATCCATCTTCTTCTCTCCCTTCTTCTGGTTTTCATCCGATCACTTCTGTTCCTAAAAAAATTTTACCATACAAGGAGAAAAAAATCAGCTATAAAGTTCACTAAGTATGTGTCAAGTAATCATGGGCACTTTTTTTCATTTATTAATGTCAGTTTATTTCTTTAATTTTCAGATAATTC
>CALWTQ010000055.1 GCA_944384505.1 uncultured Mediterraneibacter sp. | reverse complement strand
GAGCCGTATACGAGATCCGTACGTACGGTTCAATGGGAGGGGCGAGAAATTTATTCTCCCTCTACCCTATTAGTCCGCATTCGCAGCTTCCTAGTTTCCCTTATTCCCTGGAGCGAAGTCCAGAGGCATCCTCCATCCCCGCAGAATACGTTTTTGAAATAGTCTCTGTTTTCGGACGTTTTACACGGGAAGGTTAGTGAACTTTATAGCTGACAGCCCTGAAAAGTTCCCCATAAACAGCAGGCAGACCGCCGCCACTGCGTACATCACATTGATTATCAGACATACTTTCATGAGAGTATTTCTTACATTTCCCGCCGCGTAAGCAGCGATGGTAAATATACCGGAGAAGATCATGAATGCCGCATAGGAGAGCATGAGAATTTCTGCTGTGGGTGAATGAACTGCCCAGTCGAATCTCCGCAGCGGGAGGATGGTCCAAGGGGCGAATATCATAATTGTGCTGACTGCAGTTAATATTTTGTTTTTCATTATTATTTCAATCTCCTTTTTCTTTTATTTTCTTTCAGCGCGTCCGAAACTCAGACACGCGGCCGCCAGGCAGATGATGGTGATTATAGCCGCGGCGGGGATCCAGGGCACCAGCTTAAGCTGTGTATCCGCCATATTTTCGGCCAGGCGCCCGTATTCCACGGTAAGCACGTAGAACGGATAACACATAGGGTATAAAAACCAGATTTTTGTGTTGATAAAGAGCACGCTGGGTACAATGGACGCCAGACCGATCCCCACGGAGAAGACCGGGGTGCGGATACATACGGCAATGAGCCAGAACACTGCGAGCATGGGGAGTGAGGAAAGGAACAGATATCCGGCCTGTTCCAGCACATAGCCCGGCGCAAGCAGGAAGTCATAGCTTTGCGTGGCGGATGCGATGGCAGCACTGATGTAATAAGCTCCTGTGTTCAGCAGGAAGTACAGGGCGGAAAGCGCCAGAAGAACAACGTATTTTGCCATGGCAAGCCCGGCAGTATTTACCGGCAGAGCCAGCATTTTCAGGATTCCGTTGCTGGTCCGCTCAGTCTGGGTGATGAGAACTGTGCAGACAGTCATCACCGCGGGAGAGATGAACCAGGTCATGCCCATGAATCCCTGGATGAAGAAACTGTTCTCCGGCGTAATGCCTATGTCCTGCATGTGAAAGTGCGCATCAGCGTTTATTACAGAGGGAAGCCAGAGGATAAAAGTGGCGGCCAAAAGAATCAGAAGTATTTTTGACCTCCTGATTTTCTGGAATTCGACTCTGACCAGTGAGATGAATTTCATGCGAATAACCTCCTTGTTTTCAGGATGATAAGTTCAGCGCTGCCCAGCACTGCGGTTTCTGCTGCGGCAGCAATACAATATCTGGTGATCTGTTCTGTCTCCATGCCGGGCAGAATCTGAAATGGCATGGCGTAGGGAAAGAGCGATGCCAGGAAGCTGTCTGCCGGCAGCATGGACGCTGTGAATACGCAGAGCACCCCGATGCCCAGCATAGTCCACATATTCTGGCAGAGGGATGAGATCATCAGTGAGAGGATCAGCGCGGGGAGGGTAAGTAAAAAGGCGAAACCCAGGGAAGCCGCTGCGTCACTGATCAGCGTGCCAGCGCTTTCGTTAAACCAGCGCGCCCCACAGAAGATAAGGGAGGCGGCTTCGATTACTGCCATAAGCGCGAAGGCGGGGACCAGCAGAGCAGCCTTTCCGAAAAAGAGGGATGCTTCCCGCAGGGGGAGGGCCTGCATTTTCTGAATCCCGTTTTCCGCATATTCTATGTGGTATAAGATGCAGGCGCCGGTGATCAGGAGCAGGAGATTGAGCATTACCATCATCTCCCAGTTGTTTTCCATAAGAATCTGAATTGCAGGAGCGTTGATGGCGGTGAAAAGCTCGGAGCGGACCGCCATATTGAGAACCGGGAAAGCCGCTGACAGCACGCCTCCGGCGGCAAACGCCGGAAAGAAGCAGGTCCTTTTGAGCTTTCTGAATTCTGTGTACAGGCTCATCGCGCACCACCCTTTCTGCTGCTCTCTGTTTTTCTGCTGTCTCTTTTGCTGTTATTTTTTCTGTTGCTGCCTTTTCGGCTGTTGTCATCTTCGATCAGAGCCAGGAACATATCTTCCAGATTATCTGTGGGATAGCCCTTCATCGCCGCATCCTCTTTTAACTCTTCCAGGGTTCCCTCAAAGAGAAGCCGTCCGTGATTCAGGATGCCGATATTGTCCGCCATCAGTTCGATCTCCGAGAGAAGATGGGAAGAGACGAATACGGTGCAGTCGAATTTCTCGGGAAGGGAGCGGATTAACATACGGATCTCGTGAATTCCCACAGGATCCAGTCCGTTTGTTGGCTCATCCAGGATCAGGATCGGAGGTCTGCCAAGGAGCGCCCCGGCCAGCCCGAGACGCTGCTTCATTCCCAGGGAATATTTTTTCGCCAGCCGTCTGCGGTGTTCGGTCAGCCCCACTAGCTCCAGGGCGTCCGTAACGGAAGATTTGGGAAGCCTCAGAATCCGTCGGATAATGTCCAGATTTTCCTCTCCGGTCAGATTGCCGTAGAAGGCGGGCGCCTCGATGAATGATCCCACATTTCGGAGAATCTTCACTCTGTCCTGCGGGTACTGCATGTTGTTGATGGTAAATGATCCGGCGGTAGGGCGCGTCAGTCCCAGGAACATTTTCATGGTTGTGGATTTACCCGCGCCGTTGGGGCCTACGAATCCGTATACACTGCCTTTTGGGACATGAAGGCTGATGCCATTTACAGCAGTGAAGCCGGAATAGGTTTTTGCCAGTTTTTTTGTTTCTATCATATTCATAGTGATACAGCTCCTTTCAAAGGGTGGCCTGATTTTTGTTCACCCGATTTCCTTTACGTATATCATCATAAAACCCGAACCTTACATTCACATTCTCCCAGCCTTACAATTACCTTACATTTGAGTCGGAAGCTTAGTATCTGGGGCTGCTCTGTGGTAAACTGTTTGTATAAGTTTTATATTCATAGCTGAACAAATACAGGGAGGAGTCTATAATGAGTCTGGAATATCTTAAGAAAAAGCGGATCCTTCTGGTGGATGATGAGCCGGAACTGCTTAAAATGGTCAGGTCGATTCTGGAGGAAGAAGGATATAGACAGATAGAGACAGCACAGTGCGTGAAAGAGGCTGCAGAGAAAGCGGAGAGCTTTTCACCGGAGCTGGCGGTTCTTGATGTGATGCTGCCGGATGGAGATGGATTCGAACTGATGGAAAAACTTCGGAAAATGGGTGATTACCCGGTTCTATTCCTCACAGCCAGGGGAGAGGATGAAGATAAATTCACAGGATTTGGACTGGGAGCAGATGATTATATTGTAAAACCATTCCTGCCCCAGGAGCTTCTCTTCCGCATTGCCGCAATCTTGAGAAGAACTTATAAAGAGGAGGAACCGCAGGTTCGATTAAAGTGCTGTACGATAGACTTCTCCAGGGCGGAAGTAGAAAGAGGCGGGGAGCGTATACCGCTGACTGCTAAGGAATATGAACTATTAAATGCTCTGTACAGAAACGCCGGGAGGATTGTCACTATTGATGCACTCTGTGAGGCGGCGTGGGGAGACAATCCATATGGATATGAGAATTCTCTGATGGCGCATATCCGGCGGATCCGTGAAAAAATAGAGGAGAATCCGTCCAGACCGGTATCCCTTGTAACAGTGAAGGGCCTGGGCTATAAACTCAACGTGGAGGGAAAGTAAGATGAAAAGCATTCCAAAACTGATCCGCAGGTTTGTCGGGATTCTGGTCGTCAGCCTGTTTCTTTTCACGGCGCTTAACATAGTGCTTCTTGCGTTCCAGGCCACGAGATATTCCACCTCCGGGGGAACGTGGTCTGCGGCGCAGAAAGCGGCAGATGGAATGATCATGGGCGGGGACGGATACATTCTTTCCCCGGATATTCAGGAAGAACTGCAGGAAAAAAATATATGGGCGCTGTATATCGATAATACTTCTCTGGAGATCCTCTGGCATTCGGCCAATCTTCCGGCAGAGATTCCGCTTGAGTATACTGCCTCAGATATCGCGAACCTGACAAGAGGGTACGTGCAGGACTATCCCACATTTACGGGAACAGGGAAGGACGGGCTGATGGTGCTCGGCTATCCGAGGGAGAGCTACTGGAAACACATGTATCCAAGCTGGGATTTTCAAATGATCGCAAATGCCCCCAGAATAATTCTTATTACGCTGGGAGCAAATCTCCTTCTCGTGCTTCTTATCTATATCGGCGCCAACATGGGGCTGCTCCGTTCCGTAGGCCCGATTGTGGAGGGGATCCAGAAGCTTCCCCTGGAAGAGCACGTAGTCCTCAAGGAAAAGGGACTGCTCTCAGAGCTGGCGAAAAATATCAACCGTACCTCTGAGATCCTTCAGTCCCAGAAATACCAGATTTTGAAAAAGGACGCTGCCAGGGCGAACTGGATCGCCGGCGTATCCCACGATATCCGGACGCCTCTTTCCATGGTAATGGGATACGCCGGACAGCTGGAACAGTCTCCGAATATCACAGAGACGGACCGGCGGAAAGTCTCTGTGATCCTCAGCCAGAGCAGGAGGATGAAAAATCTGATTAATGATCTGAATCTGGCATCCAAACTGGAGTACAATATGCAGCCGCTCTGCGTGAAGCCGGAAAATATAGTGGCGCTCGTGCGCCAGGTGGCAGTGGACTTTATAAACAATGATATAGAAGGAAAATATCCTGTTGAGTGGGAGACCGATGAAAATCTGGCAGTCTGCATGGTACAGGCAGACCGGGAACTGATAAAAAGAGCAGTGTCCAACCTGATTCAGAATAGCATGAATCACAATGAAAACGGCTGTACAATCTACATCTCAGTGAAAAAAGAAGGGGCGGACTGTATCATCAGCGTGGAAGACAATGGAGCCGGGGCTGCCCCGGAGCAGCTCGAAAAGCTGGAGAAAGCCCCTCATTATATGATGTGTGATACAAATGCCGGAGAACAGAGACACGGTCTGGGCCTTCTGATCGTAAAACAGATCGCCGATTCCCATGGAGGGAAGGCAAAGATCGGGAGCGGACAGCATGGAGGATTTGGAGTGGAGATCAGTCTGCCCTGTATTTGACGGAAGATCAGCTATTTAGCGTAATAACATTTCCTGTGGCTGACGTCCGGAAGCAGAGCGGATGGTTGAAACGTATTCTTGGAGAGGGGACGTGTGTGTACTGCTCCGTTCCGGAATCCGGGAAGGATCTAAGAAGCCGGAGAGCTGTTTAAGTGCAAAGCGGCGCTCCGGGCAACTCGCTTTGCTCAGGCAATCCCTGCGCACCGCTTAACAACATCTCTCCGGCTTCTAAGATCTTCCATCAGATTCCTCCAAAGTCACAGTCCCCACACGTCCCCTCTCCAAGAACTTACGCTTCAACCATCCCCTCCGCTTCCTGCGCATTTCCTGTCGGAACGTCATTGCCCCAATAGGCTGAAACGCATAACTGGCGCGGCTTGAGGGCGTTTCACTGCGAAAGTCTTTCGGCCGCGCCTGCTTCTTGTGGCAGCTATATATTCACTGACTCCCGATTTGAAAAAGCCCAGAAAACAGCCCCATTTCAAGAAAAATTCTGCGGAGATGAAGGATGGCGATGGATGACTTCGGAAGGGTATTAGTGAAGCTTAGAGTTCCAGCGAGGGACGTTAGGGCTGACGGTGGAATTGTCTGAGCGCAAGCGAGTTGTCCACCGTCAGTCCTTGCATTTAGTCCGTCACTGGAACTCTTAGTTTCACTTATATCCCTGAAGCGGAATCCAGAGCCATCCTTCATCTCCGCAGAATACGCTTTGAGAATCGACTCTGTTTTCGGACGTTTTACACGTGGAAGTTATTGAACTTTATAGCTGTTGAACTAAATAACTGTTCTCGCTTGAAAAAAGCCCCGAGAACGAGTAAATTAGTACTGTATAATACAAGCGCTGCCGGCAAAGCCTGTGCATACTTGGTAAGTCCTGCCGGCAGTGCTGTGAAGATCAGAAAGGCAGATGGGATTATGGAAAACTTGATTTTTAGTCTGAACGCAACGGTGCCCATCTTTATCATGATGGTTCTGGGGCTTGTATTTCGCAGACTCGGATGGATTGACGAGGTGTTTGCCTCAAGAATGAATAAATTTGTGTTTCTGGTGCCGCTTCCTGTACTTTTATTTGAGGATCTGGCAACGGTGGATTTCACCCAGGTCTGGAATCTGAAGTTTGTGCTGTTTTGTTTTGCGGCTACGCTGGTCAGCATCGGGCTTGCGGCGGCAGTGTCTTTCCTGTGGAAGGACAGGACCATTCAGGGGGAATTTATACAGGCGTCTTACCGCAGCAGCGCGGCGCTTCTTGGGATTGCGTTTATTCAAAATATATATGGCAATGCGGGCATGGCTCCGCTTATGATTATCGGGAGCGTGCCGCTGTATAATATCATGGCGGTCGTTGTGCTCTCTTTTTTTCAGCCAGAGAGGAAACGACTGGATAGAGAACTCTGGCTGACGACTCTGAAAGGGATCATCACAAATCCGATTATCCTGGGAATTGCGGCGGGACTTCTTTGGTCCGCCTTGAAGATTCCCATGCCGTCAATCCTGGATAAGACTGTATCCAGCATCGGCGGCATGGCAACGCCACTTGGTCTGATGGCCATGGGTGCTACATTTGATATAAAGAAAGCATTTGCCAGACTGAAACCGGCCGCTGCCGCATCCGTGATCAAGCTGGCAGGATTTGCAGCGATATTCCTTCCGATAGCAGTTATGCTGGGATTCCGGGAGGAGGAGCTGGTGGCGATCTTGATTATGCTCGGTTCGGCTACGACGGTGAGCTGCTTTGTTATGGCCAAAAATATGGGACATGAGGGTGTGCTGACCTCCAGTGTGGTTATGCTTACGACGATGTTCAGTGCATTTACTTTGACGGGATGGCTGTTTATCCTCAGGAGCATGGGACTGATATAAATAAATGTGACGGCGGCAGGATAGCTGCGAATGTGACGTCGCCAGAAATAAAAGAGATAAAGATAAAGAGGAAGATACAATGACAGATAACTGGAAGAAAAAATTCAGCCCGTCAGCGTTGGAAGCCGGGCGTACGTGGTTTTTAAAAGACAGGGTTACGGATCTGAAGGAAGAAAACGGGAGTTATACCGCCGCAGTTCTGGAAACCCGACGGTATGAAGTAAAGATTTTCTTAAAAAATGGCGAATTCACCAAGGGAAAGTGCAGATGTCCGATGGCGAACGGTGGCGGATGCTGCGGGCACATGGCGGCGGTACTGTATTCGCTGAACCCGGAACAGGCGGGGAAACCTAAAAACGAATCTAAATCCAAAACTAAAGCCGTACTGGAAACTGAACATGAATCCAAAACGAAACCCGTACCAGCAGCTGAGCCTGAAGCGAAAACAGTGGAACAGCAAATCGGAGGAGGCAGCGAAGAGGAGCGGAGTCGGCGCCAGGAAGCACGAAAAAAGAGAAAGGAAGAGAAGAAGAAACGGGAGGCGGAGCGCAGACGTCGGGCCGCTGAGGCGCGGGACAAGGAAAACAGCCGCGTGCAGCAGGAACAGGAACGCCACCGCAGAGAACGGGAAAAAGCGGAAGAAGAAAAGAAGCGTAAAGAAGAGAAGAGGCGGCTGGAGGAAGAGGCAAGAAGGATCGCGGACGAGAAGCGCCGTAAGGAGGAAGCAGAGCGGATCGCGGCAGAACAGAAAGAGCAGCTCAGAATACGTATGGCGGAACAGAAAAGGAACCTTGAGGATTATGAACTTCTGGGAGAGCCATGGGAAGATGAGGATGATGGGGAAGACGCCGGCTATGAGCAGATGGCCGCTCTGGCACAGTACAATTATTTCGATGGAAAAAGTATTTTAGATTCTTTAAATATCCCGGGGGAAACAATAGAGGAAGGAAACCGTCTTCTGGATGACGAGCAGATAAAAAATATTACAGTCAGTTCTGGGTACGACCGTTCTACAGGCGGAGTGTGCGGCCAGGCGGATGCTGTCGGCTACAGCAAAGGCCGGTCATTCAATATGTTTGTGATCTTTTCCCACAGTAAAGTGCTCAGATCTGAATGCCGTTGCGCCCAGTGTCTGCAGGACCATAACAGATGGTATACAGGGAAGTCGAAATGTGCATATACAGCCGGGCTTCTCACAGCGGTTGGACGCTATCTTGAGCATCATCAGATTTCAGACGCGACAGATCTTGCGGGGCAGCGACTTCTAAATTCCTTTGGAAGAAAGCGGTTTAACAGGCTCTCTGCCGAAGAGCAGGGAAATGAGCAGCAGCTGCAGATTGAGCCCCGGCTTCTGAAAAAGGACGGAGACCTGGAACTGAGTTTCAGAGTGGGATATGACAAACTGTATGTAATCAAGAATCTGGCAGATTTTTGTACAAAGATACAGAATGGAGAGACAGATACCTATGGGAAAAATACTGAGATCAGTCTCCGGATTTCAGCTCTTACTGAGCAGGGAAAACAGTGGTTTCATTTCATTAAGAGCGTGGTCCAGGAGGAAAGACAGCATGATCACCGTATGATCGACAGGGGGTACTACAAGGCGGCGCGTTCGACGCCGGTAAAAGGCTCGCTGGAGCTTTTCGGCTGGAGGCTGGACCGGCTATATCAGATGCTCTTGACAGACGGCGGGATCAACTATGAGGATCGGAACAGTAAGGAGAAGTCCGTCCTTAAGGCAGGGCGGGGTAATCCTCGTGTGACTATGCAGATCCGCCCGCTTGTGATAAAGGACAGCAGTGATTTTCACGGAATCCGTGTAGAGGGACATCTGCCTCTTATCTACTATGGCACTGCGGCTGGGTACTATATTGAGGACGGCATTCTAAAGCAGACAGATGAAGAATTTATGGAGCGGACCGCTTCTCTTGCGGGCATTTCCGATAACGGAGAGTTCTCATTTTCTGTCGGCAGGAATCACATGGCGGAATTTTATTACCGGATACTGCCGGGACTGGGAGATATCGTCAGCATTACAGAGGAAGATACGGATCGGATACGGAAGTATCTGCCGCCGGAGGTGAGATTTGCCTTCTATCTGGATGCAGAGGACGGGGACATCAGCTGCCGTATTTTTTCAAAATATCCGGGAACCGAGTGTTCCTGCATGGACTTGCTGTTCAATGATGTACTGATTGAGTCCTTCCGCGATACAGGCAGAGAGCAGGAGGTCGTCATGAAGGTGCTGCAGTGGTTTCCGGTGGTTGATCCTGAGAAAGACTGCCTGTGCTGCGATGGTGATGAGGAAGCGATTTTCAGAGTGATGTCTGAAGGAGTCGACAGCCTGCTTAAGATCGGCGAAGTGCGGTGCACGAAAGCCTTTCGGAACAGGCATGTTATAAAGAAGGTAAATGTTTCAGTCGGCGTGTCCGTCTCCCAGGGACTTCTAGACCTGGACGTGTCCGCTTCCGGTATCCCGCCGGAAGAACTGCTGAAGGTTTTAAGCGGATACCGGCAGAAAAAGAAATATTACCGCCTGAAAGACGGCTCTTTTGTCAGCCTTGAGGAGGATTCACTGAAAATGCTTCTGGAGCTGTCGGAAGCCATGCGTCTGAAGGATAAAGATTTTATCAAAGGAAAGATGCATCTTCCGCTCTACCGCACGCTCTATCTAGACCGTATGCTGGAGGAACATGAAGAAGTTTCCGCGGAGAGAAACAGCCGTTTTCGGGAGATGGTCAAGGGCTTTAAGACCATTGCAGACTCCGATTTTGAAGTGCCGAAGAGTCTCTCGAAGATTATGCGCAATTATCAGAAAACCGGATATCAATGGCTGCGCACACTGGAAACGTGGAACTTCGGAGGAATTCTGGCGGATGATATGGGACTGGGGAAAACGCTTCAAGTAATCTCCGTCCTCCTGGCGGCAAAGGAGGAAGGGCAGAACGGCACGTCGCTGGTGATTGCCCCGGCGTCTCTGGTATTTAACTGGGGCGAGGAACTGGGGAGATTCGCCCCGCAGCTGAATGCTGTCCTTGTCACGGGGACTCAGGAGGAGAGGCAGAAGCTGATTGATGACTGGAAATCCTCGGATGTTCTTGTGACATCATATGATCTTCTGCGCAGAGACATCGCTCTCTATGAAGGAAAGAGCTTTCTGTATCAGGTGATCGATGAGGCTCAGTACATAAAAAATCATACAACAGCGTCCGCAAAGGCTGTCAAAGTTATTACAAGCCGTACACGGTACGCGCTGACGGGAACTCCTATTGAAAATCGGCTGAGCGAGCTGTGGAGTATTTTTGACTATCTGATGCCTGGTTTCCTGTACGGATATGAGGTGTTCCGCAAGGAAATGGAAACGCCGATTGTGAAATATCAGGACACGGAGGCGGCGGAGCGGCTCAGAAAGATGACTTCGCCTTTTATCCTGCGGCGCATGAAAGAAAATGTGCTGAAAGATCTGCCGGAGAAGCTGGAGGAAGTCAGGTATGTGCGTTTTGAAGAAAAACAGCAGGAACTCTACGACGCCCAGGTTGTGAAGCTTAAGCAGAACATTGAGCAGGGAACCGGAGAAGAGTTTGAGAAGAACCGGTTCCGTATTTTGGCAGAGATCACCAGACTTCGCCAGATATGCTGCGATCCGTCTCTTTGCTATGAGAACTATCGCGGCAAAGCGGCCAAGCCCGAAGCGTGTGTGGACCTGGTAAAGAGCGCTGTGGAAGGAGGACATAGAATCCTGCTTTTCTCCCAGTTTACCTCCATGCTGGAGATTTTGGAAAAGGAGTTCCAGACTGCCGGAATAGAATATTATAAAATTACAGGGGATACCCCGAAGAAGGACCGGCTCTCTATGGTAAAAGAGTTTAACGAGGGAGATACGCCCCTTTTTCTGATCTCTCTGAAGGCGGGAGGCGTAGGGCTGAACCTGACTGGAGCGGATATCGTGATCCACTACGACCCATGGTGGAATCTGGCTGTGCAGAATCAGGCGACAGACCGCGCCTACCGGATCGGACAAACGAAGAAAGTGACAGTCTATAAGCTGATCGTTAAAAATACTATTGAGGAAAAGATCGCCAGGATCCAGGAGGCGAAGAAAGATCTGGCAGGACAGATTCTCGGAGGGGAAACAGGGCAGCTTGCAGGCTTAAGCCGGGAGGAGCTTCTGGAACTTCTGGAAATAAAAAATTAACTGGAAATTACAGAACCCGCGGGAATAAAGAAAAAGAACGGGAGAGCATGTTTCATGATACTGTGCCTCCCGTTCTTTTGCAATTTCTGCAGATCTTTGCAGCCGGTCCGTCAGGGTGTTTAGAAAAACTGATTCAGGCCATTTTTAAAGTCTTTATATTTTCGGCATTCTCATAATCTTTATGGATTCCATCATCGCTGTAAAGCGTGTATTCAGCTCCGGCATAACCGTACATGCGGATACTGTCCATATTGATATCAACCACACATTCCGCGGCGTCCGCCACGGGGATGCACTTTCCGCTGCGGATGAAAACCGGCACTTCGTTCAGCGCCACATCCACATAGTGAACGCCCTTTCCAAGGATCTCCTCTGAGATCGTTCCGTTTGGAAGGAACTTGATGAATTTCATTTCTTCCGGGAGATAGACATACCGGCCTTTTGCGTTCTGCTCATATACGGGGGCGATCATGATCTCATTTCCAAGGATAAGCTGATCCTCGATGCGCCTGGCCATCTTGTCATCCGTGTATACGAAGGCCAGCGGTTTAAAATACATATCATCGTTCAGAGCGGCTTTCATGTATTCGCTGTAGAGATAGGGAAGCAGTCTGTAGCGCACGCCGACCACATGGCGGAAATCTTCCATGTGCTCAAACCGATAGCACTCCTGTTCCCGTGTGCCGAGCGCCGAGTGATTTCGCATCAGCGGAGTAAATACTCCAAGCGCGAGGAATCTCAGGAGAAGATCGCGGGTCGTATCATCCCCGAATCCCCCCAGATCAGCGCCCGTATAGAGAAAACCGCACATATTCAGAGAGGGAAGCATCTTAAGGTTCAGCAGGATATGGGACCACCATGCCTTGTTATCTCCTGTCCAGACTCCGCCATAGCGGTGCATCCCGATGTAGGAGGAGCGTGAGAACATAAGGAACCGTTTGTCAGGATCAATCCGCTCAAAAGCTTCCCCGGCGGCTCTTGTCATATTGAACCCGAATAGGTTGTGTACTTTGTCATGCCGGATTGTCCCCTGAGGAGTGTTGTGAAAGAATCTGCGGTAATCCTCCGGGCTGTTCGCAAGAGAGGCCAGCTTGTTCCCCAGCTGTGACACTCCGACTTCTTCGTCAGTGTCCCGGCAGTCATCCCAGCTCTTCCCTGTTCCCTCCACGAACTTTTTCGCCATTTCCTTTGCTTCGGCCAGCCCTTCGCTGGAGTAGAAGATCGCGGGTTCGTTCATGTCATTCCAGAAGCCTTCGATGCCCTGATCCGTCAGGAAGCGGTATTTGTCTCCGAACCATTCTCTGGCTTTGGGATTCAGAAAGTCGGGGAAATGAGTATCTCCGGGCCAGACCGCCGCAACGAAGTCGCTCCCGTCTTCCTTCTGGCAGAAATACCGATTCTTAACGCCCTCCTCGTACACATCATAACCGTCCTCGATCTTAACGCCCGCGTCAATGATCGGGATAAGGCGGATATTCTGATCCTTCATTTCCTGTACAAAGTCCGGGAAATCTGTAAACGCATCACTTAGAGTAAAGTCTTTGTAAGCGTCCATATAGTCAATATCCATGTAAATCATATCAAGAGGAATATGATTTTTCCGGTATCCCTCTGCTACATTTTCAAAGTCCTCCTTCGTCTTATAACCCCAGCGGCTCTGGGCATAGCCGAAAGCAAACTTCGGAGGAATGTAGCTGCGTCCGATGATATGGCGGAACTGTTTTACCACATCATAGGCAGAATCCCCTTCAATAACATATAGATTGAGATCCGCGCTTTCGCAGGATACTTTCAGCGTGTCAGATCTTGTATACCCGATGTCAAAAGTGATTCTGGCCGGATAGTCAAAAAAGAGTCCGGTATTCTTTCCGCCTGCTATCAGAATAAAGTTGTGTGCGGCGTAGAGGGAAACCTTGTTCTCTGTGTGGTTCGGGTCATCCGTACAGTCGCTGACATAGACCCAGCCCCGCTTGTTGATTCCGCGGTTGGCCTCGCCCAGACCATAGATAATGTCCTCATCGTCCATTTCATATACAAAAGAGAATCCTTCCTGTGTGCTGATCTTTCCTAAAGCGGGAGATCCCACGGCTGCGGGAAGGGAAACCGTAACAGCCTCTGTGTCAAATGGTGTGCCATAGATGTATTTGGTGATCATATGAATTCCTCCTCCGTTATAAAGTCTTGGTTCAGTCTGCATCGTACAAAAACTGAGCAGTCGTTTAAAATAAATTAAATGTATTATAATGCTTTATAAACAAAGTAATCTTGCATAATTATGTGAGAAAATTGCAGAATCCTGCTCGACTGTTTTGATATAAAGATGAAAACGATAGAAAAACACGATTGATCAGGGGCAGGGGATATGCACTGCATCCCTGCCTCTGATACTGTTGATGAATCAAAGAATAAAGATCTCTGATGATACTGCTTTTATACACCCCTGCGGAACAGCCAGAAGGAATATACCGCAGGTACACCGGCGCAAAGTATAACGATTATGAGCGTGGAGATGAGGGAGAATGTTTCACCCAGCCCGCTTCCGAGTATACCGCACAGGATGAGAAGAATACCTCCGGCAATAAAGGTCTTCCCGCCCAGCCGATGCGTCCTGTTCCAGTTCTCTGTGCTGTTCAGCGTCCATGGCAGCTTGATGCCCACTGTGTAGTTCTGCTGCACCTTTGGCATATAGTTCCCAAGTACAATGAATATGACACCTACTAACAGCAGTGCGATAAGTGAAACATTAACTGCTATATTCAACGCCGAAAGATAGATCGTGACGTACATAATGACAGATACAGCCGGGACAATCCAGAAGATTATCGCCATCAGCTTTTGGTGGATATTTTTCTTCTTTGGATCATTCAATGTCACCCCTACTGTAAAAAGGTGGATCAGGGTAAGGAAACACGGCAGGCCGAATACAGTGAAAGTCTTGCCGGACCAGCCGTTGGCGACCCCGTCAAATCCCCAGTGGGTCGCGATCTTATCCGGAAGACGGTTCCAGAGGATAAGCCCGATCAGGATCGGAAGCAGTGTGATTAATGTAGTGATAATAATAATCTTTTTATGATTCTTCATGCTCAGTCTCTCCTTTCAGATCTGACAGCCACACCATGATTTCTTCTAAAACTGTCAGGTTCAACTCATAGAAAATAAAATTCTTCTCCCGCGTCTCCCTGATAAGATCCGCATTCTTAAGGATCTTTAAATGATAGGAGACGGTCGCCTGAGTCATATCAAAATGTCCGGCAATATCTCCGGCAGAGCGCCTTCCGTTCTTCAGCAGTTCAAGGATCCGTCGTCTGGCCGGATCAGATAACGCTTTAAAAGTTTCACCAAAACCCAATAGACCACTCCTCCCTGAAATTTACCGTTCTATTCATTACTGCGGCATCTAATGTAGAAAGAAGATGCAGCTGATGAAAATATATCAAAGTATTTAGAAAAATATCTAAATACTTTAACTTATTTATAATACAATAAAAAAGAAAAGTCAATACAGCTATTTAGTTCACTAACCCTTTCCGTCAAAATGTGTCCGGAAGCGGAACAGATATTTTGTAACGCGTATTCTGAGGAAGGAAACAGGAGTACCATGCTTCGTTCCGGAATCTGGGAAGAACCTAAGAAGCCGAACAGTTGTTTAACAGCAAAGCGGTACGCCGGGGAACTCGTTTCACTCAGACAACCCCGCCGTACCGCTTAACAACACCTCTCCGCCTTCTAAGATCTTCCAACAGATTCCTCCAAAGGCGCATGTTCCTCCTGTTCCCTCCCTCAGATAATACGCTCAAAATATCCGCTCCGCTTCCTGCGCATTCCCAGACGGAAATGTTATTGCCCTAAACAGAGCTGTAAAGCGCAGTTTGGCGCGGCTTGAAGGCTTTTTGCTGCGAAAGTCTCCCGGCCGCGCCTACGATTTGCGACAGCTATATAGTCACTGACTTCCGATTTGTGAAGCCCAGAAAACAGCCCCATTTCGAGAAAGATTCTGCGGGGATGGAGGATGGCGACGGGCGCCTTCGGAAGGGAATTAGTGAAACTCGAAGTTCCGGTTACGGATGTTGGGGCAGACGGAGAGATTTGTCTGAGCGAAGCGAGTTGCTCTCCGTCTGTCCCTGTTTTTAATCCGTGGCCGGAACTTCCTAGTTTCCCTTATTCCCTGGAGCGAAGCCCTGAGCCGTCCTCCATCCCCGCAGAATACGTCTTAGAAATATCTCCTGTTTTCGACCGCTTTGAACAAGGACGTTAGTGAACTAAATAGCTGCAATTCCTTGACAAACTCTGCATATTGTGCATACAATAATTGTACATACAACTATTGCATGCGCCATTTTTCGTCTGCGTCACCCTGGTTTTAAAAGAACCGGCATAGGCAGGTGCCGCAAACCGGCGCTAAGACATATGAGAGGAGTGAACATCTCTTTATGATCCGACGTATTTTTTCTTATTCCGGGCAGTATAAAAAGTATCTGGTTTTTGCCGCTTTGTGCATTACTGGCGAGTCTCTGTTTGAGCTGCTGATCCCGCTGATTATGGCGAATATTGTAGATATCGGAGTTGTTTCCGGAGACCGGGGCTATATTTTCGAGCAGGGCGGCTGGATGCTTATATGCGCCTTCATTGCGCTTCTGCTCGGGATCGGAAGCGCGAAGTTTTCAGCTGTTGCCGGACAGGGGCTGGGAGCAAATTTAAGAGAGGCAGAATATGGGAAGTTCCAGCAGTTTTCTTTTGCCAACGTGGATCATTTTCAAGTTTCGTCTCTTGTGACTCGGATGACTAGCGATGTGACCAATATTCAGAACAGTATATCCGGAGGACTGCGTCCGGCCTGCAGAGGACCGGTTATGCTTGTGGCAGCCACGGCTGTGGCATTCTCTATTAACGCACATCTTGCAATTGTCTTTCTTGTGGCGCTCCCCACTCTGGGAATCTGCCTGTATCTGATTATAAAGAATGTGCGTCCGCTCTATGGCAAGATGCAGGGGGCGATTGATCTGGTGAACAGAATTATACAGGAAAATCTGACTGCGGTCCGTGTGGTGAAGGCTTATGTGCGCGGTGAATATGAATGCGGAAAATTTGAGGAGGCCAATACCAATCTGCAGACTCAGTCTGAGAAGGCGTTTAAGCTTGCCACCACAAATATGGCGGCTATGCAGTTTGTAATGTACGGCACTATCTTAAGCATCCTTTGGTTTGGAGGCGGCATGATCCGGGTTGGAACCATGCAGGTGGGAGAACTGACAGGTTTTTTGAGTTATATTCTTCAGATTTTGAATTCGCTGATGATGATTTCCAATATTTTCCTGATGCTGACTCGTTCTCTGGCGTCCGGCAGACGTATTATCGAAGTGCTTGACGAGGAGATTGATATCCGGGAGGATCATGCAGAAGATATTGAAGTGTCGGCAGGGGAGATTGAGTTCAAACATGTGTATTTTAAATATAAGAAGGAAGCGGCAGAGTATGTTCTGTCAGATATTAATCTGCATATCCGGTCAGGGCAGACAGTGGGTATTGTCGGACAGACCGGATCTGCCAAGACGACTCTTGTTCAGCTTATCCCGAGGCTTTATGATATTACGTCCGGAGAACTGCTGATTGACGGTCATCCGGTGAATCAATTCCCTTTAAAGCATCTGCGGGATGCGGTGGCCGTTGTGCTCCAGAAGAATACGCTGTTTTCCGGAACGCTCAGGGAGAATCTTCTCTGGGGAAATGAGCACGCTTCCCAGGAAGAGATAGAAGAAGCGTGCAGGATCGCGGGCGCGGATGAATTTATCGGGCGTCTGGAAAATGGTTATGACACAGAGATGGGCCAGGGAGGAGTCAATGTATCAGGCGGGCAGAAGCAGAGACTGTGCATTGCGCGGGCAATATTGAAAAAGCCGAAAGTTATGATTCTGGATGATTCCACCAGCGCCGTGGATACGGCGACAGAGGCGCGGATCCGCAAGATGCTTTCAGAGAAGCTCCCTGATATGACAAAGATCATTATTGCCCAGAGGATTTCCTCCGTGCGGCATGCGGATCAGATCGTGGTGCTCGATGACGGGAAGGTCAAAGGAGTCGGCACTCACGAGGAACTGCTTGCCGGAAATCAGATATACCAGGAGATATATGATTCCCAGAAGGAAGGAGCTGATCTGTAATGGCGAGATATACAGGATATAAACGACCGAAAAATACAAAGAAAGCTTTGAAAGAACTCTTCCACTATATGGGATACCACAAATGGCTGCTGCTTGTGGTGGCGGCGCTGGTATGCATCAGTACGGCCGCCAGTGTGGCGGGAACGTATCTGCTTAAGCCAGTCATCAACAAGTTTATCCTCCCCGGTGATAAAACCGGTCTTATATATGCCTTGATCGGAATGGGGATCATGTATCTGTGCGGCGCCCTGGCCACTTTGGGCTATAACCGTCTGATGGTGAAAACGGCTCAGAAGGTGGTGGCGGACATACGGCGGGATCTTTTTGCTCATGTACAGACACTTCCGTTGAAATACTTTGACGCTCACACGCATGGAGAGCTGATGAGCCGGTTTACGAATGACGTAGATACGGTTCAGGAGGCTTTAAATAACAGTTTTACTCTGGTGATCCAGAGCTCTTTGACTCTGGCGGGGACTGTGGTGATGCTTCTGGTGCTTAATCTGAATATGTCGCTGATCGTAATTGTATTTCTCTGCATCATGTTTTTCTTTATTAAATGGAATGGAAAGAGGAGTAAGGAATATTACGACAGGCAGCAGGCGTATCTGGCGGAGATCAATGGATTTGTAGAAGAGATGGCAGCAGGTCAGAAGGTAGAAAAGGTATTTAATCACGAAGAGCAGGATATGAAGAAGTTCCGGGAGAAGAACGAGGCTCTGCGCAGGGCGTCTACCAAAGCCCTCGGCTATTCTGGAATGATGATCCCGAGTATTGTATCGCTTTCTTATGCCAATTATGCGGTGTCTGCCTGTGTGGGCGGGCTTCTGGCAATCGCCGGGCTTATGGATCTGGGAAGCCTTGCCGCGTATCTGGTCTATGTGCGTCAGAGCGCCATGCCGCTGAACCAGTTTACTCAGCAGGTGAATTTTATTCTGTCAGCTCTGGCGGGAGCCGAAAGAATATTTGAGATGATGCATGAAGAACCGGAGGTGGATGAGGGAACCGCCTGTCTGGTGCGGGTGAAAAAAGCGCCGGATGGAAGTCTGAGCGAATGTGGTCCGTCAGAGGGAGAGTATGCCTGGAAGGAGGAAGATGGCAAGCTGACTCCTCTGCGGGGAGATGTGAGATTTGAAAATGTTACCTTCGGGTATGTCCCTGACAAAAAGGTGCTCGATGGCATCAGCCTCTACGCGAAGCCGGGCCAGAAGATCGCGTTTGTCGGATCTACGGGAGCGGGGAAAACAACCATTATTAATTTGATTAACCGGTTTTATGAGATCCAGGGCGGAAGAATTCTGTATGACGGAATTGATATCCGAAATATCAGGAAAAATGACCTGCGCCGTTCACTGGCTATGGTAATCCAGGATACCCATCTCTTTACCGGGACGATCGAGGACAATATACGTTATGGAAATCTTTCTGCCTCAGATGAAGAAATCAGGGAGGCGGCAAAGCTGGCTAACGCGGACTCATTTATCCGAAGACTGCCTGACGGTTATCAGACGATGCTGCACAGTGACGGAAGCAATCTCTCCCAGGGGCAGAGACAGCTTCTCGCGATCGCGAGAGCAGCTGTAGCTCATCCGCCGGTTTTGGTTCTCGATGAGGCTACATCCTCGATTGACACCAGGACGGAGCGGCTGATTGAGAAAGGAATGGATGCGGTTATGGAGGGACGTACTGTGTTCGTGATTGCCCACCGGCTTTCGACCGTCCGCAATTCCAAAGCCATTATGGTACTGGAGCGCGGTACGATTATTGAGCGGGGGGATCATGAAGAACTTCTGGCGCAGAAAGGACGATATTATCAGCTGTATATGGGCGCATACGAGCTGGAGTAAGGTAAAAGCAGAAAGGAGCGGGACATGACAGAACACAAAGTGAGAGAACTTCTGTTTCAGATTGAGCTGTTAAAGCGGAAGAAAGTGCAGGATTTCCTTACACAGATCGGGCTTACGCCGGGGATGGGGCAGGCAAGGATCCTTTTATATCTGGAATCGCATTCTTCCGTAACACAGAGAGAAATAGCGGATGCGTGCATGCTGGACGTGACAACTATGTCGCGGGCGCTGGATAAGCTGGAAAGAGCGGGGCTGCTCCTGCGGGGCAGAGATCCGAAGTGCAGGAGATCCTATCAGATCAGCCTTACGCCCGCAGGGAAGGAAAAGGCGGCGGAAGTGCAGGAAGGATTTTCTGCGCTGGAAAATATTTTGTGCAGCGGATTTCAGGAACAAGAGATCGCAGAACTGACAGAAAGACTTTTGAGAGTCAGAGATAATCTGAGCGGAAACGGAGAAAATTGTAATATACGAAAAACGTGCTCTGACAGAAAAATGAATGAATAAAAGAACAAAATTTCAAAATAGAAGCTCAAAATATTGAAATTTCGTTTTTTGAAATATAAATTATGCAAGAAACCATTGACGAACTATCAGAAATTATATACAATAACATTCAGCGAGTAAAAAAGAGTGGAGGAGTCCTGCAATGACTGCGTACAAAGATTTAAGTAGAGAAGAGTTACTGGAACTGAAAAGCGGCCTGGAGGCCCGGTTTGAGGAAGTAAAGGGAAAGGGACTGAAGCTTGATATGTCCCGCGGAAAGCCGTCTGCCGAGCAGCTGAACCTGTCCATGGAAATGATGGACGTACTGCACAGCGGTGTGAATCTCGTCTGCGAAGACGGTGTCGACTGCAGAAACTATGGCGGCTTGGACGGTATCGCCGAAGCGAAACAGCTTCTTGCGGATATGATGGAAGTACCCAAGGACAATGTAATTATCTTTGGAAATTCCAGCCTTAATGTAATGTATGATACAGTGGCGCGCGCGATGACACACGGAGTACTGGGAAGCACTCCCTGGTGCAGGCTTGACAAAGTGAAGTTCCTCTGCCCGGTTCCGGGATATGACAGACACTTTGCAATTACAGAACATTTTGGAATCGAGATGATCAATATTCCGATGACGCCGACAGGCCCGGATATGGATCTTGTAGAAAAATATGTAAATGAGGATCCGGCGGTAAAAGGAATCTGGTGTGTGCCGAAGTATTCAAACCCGCAGGGAATCACTTATTCTGATGAGACAGTATACCGCTTCGCGAACCTGAAGCCTGCGGCGGAAGACTTCCGTATCTACTGGGATAATGCATACTGCGTACATCATCTGTATGAGGATAAGCAGGACTACTTAATCGAGATCCTGTCCGAGTGTAAGAAAGCCGGAAATCCGGACATGGTATATAAGTTCTCCTCGACTTCAAAGATCAGCTTCCCCGGATCAGGCATAGCCGCGCTGGCAGCGTCCGAGGCAAATTTAAATGAGATCCGCGGGATGATGAAAGTACAGACGATCGGCCATGACAAAGTAAATCAGCTCCGCCATGTGCGTTTCTTCAAGGATGTACATGGAATCGTGAAGCACATGAAAAAGCACGCGGATATCATGCGCCCGAAGTTCGAGGCTGTTATTGACGTCCTTGAGAGAGAGCTGGGCGGCCTTGAGATCGGATCCTGGATCAAACCGCTGGGCGGATACTTTATCTCCTTCGACGCCATGGACGGATGTGCGAAGGCGATCGTAGCCAAGGCAAAAGAGGCTGGTCTTGTGATGACAGGAGCGGGCGCTACATTCCCGTATGGCAAAGATCCCCACGACAGTAATATCCGTATTGCGCCGTCCTATCCGACACCGGAAGAACTGGCGGTGGCGGCAGATATCTTTGTGCTCAGTGTGAAACTGGTGAGCATTGATAAAATTCTTGAAGAGAAATCTTGATTTTTCGAATATGTATTCTGTGGAGAGCAGGCGGGTGTTTCCACTTCCTGCTCCATAGATCTGAAAAATCTGAAAAACAACAGGGCAGATGGAACGACTCATGTTCATTCAAACAAGTTCCATCTGCCCTGTTGTTTTCAGCTTTTCTGGCCTCACATTTTCAGACTATGTGTCCGCTTTTCTCACGTGAACCAAGATCTTACCATATTCCCAGCACATGCTGCATTCCGAGACTCACAAGCGTAATTCCTACCCAGCAGCAGAATCCTGTAAAGATCGGTTTCCCGCCGGTCTTTACTAATTTTACGATATTTGTGTTCAGACCGATGGCAGCCATTGCCATGACAATGAGGAATTTACTCAATGTCTTCAGCGGGTCTGTAACTGTGGCTGGCAGCGAGAATACGGTTGTAACTACTGAGGCGAGAACGAAAAACAGTACAAAGAACGGGAAGCACTGTTTCAGGCTGAAGGAGGATCCAGCAGTCTGTTTTTCTTTTCTTCCTCTGTAAATGGCAAGGATCAGCGTGATCGGTATAATTGCCAGGGTTCTTGTCATTTTTACGATCGCGGCGGATTCCAGAGTGCTGCTTCCATGGATTCCGTCCCATGCCGTTGCGGCTGCAGTTACGGAAGAAGTATCGTTGATAGCGGTTCCGGCGAAGAGACCGAAGCCCTCGTTGCTTAAGCCCAGCATGGCTCCCAGAGTGGGGAAGATCAGGGCGGCCACTACGTTAAACAGGAAGATGACGGAGATGGACTGGGCCACTTCTTCGTCAGATGCATCGATAACCGGTGCGGTTGCCGCAATAGCGCTTCCGCCGCAGATCGAGGATCCCACGCCTACGAGGATAGCGTTGTTTGTACGCAGTTTCAGCGCTTTATATAGGATGAAGGCAATGATAAGTGAGGTGGAGATGGTTGAAATAATGATGGGAAGTGACTGCCTGCCCTTGGCAAGAATCTCTGTCAGGTTCATCCCAAATCCCAGAAATACAACCGCCGCCTGCAGAATCTTTTTGGAAGTGTAGTTGATTCCTGCGGTAAAGGAGTCCTTTTTTGTAAGCAGCAGAGTCAGAATCATTCCGATTAATATAGCAAATACCGGGCCGCCGATGACCGGAACGGCCTGCCCGAGAAACCATGCCGGTACGGCGATAATAAGACAAAGCAAAATACCGGCGCCGTTTTTCTTAATAAAATTCATAGCTGTTTCCCTCCATATTTTCCAATAATTAACTGTCATATAAAATATCACAGATTATAAATAAAATAAAATTATTAATATTTATTTTACGATAAGAATATGTTATTATTGCTGTGATAGGAGGCGAGGGCTGTGCTTGATTTCAGAATGGAGACATTTCTGGCGGTCTGCCAGTATATGAATTTCACAAAAGCGTCAGAAAAACTGAATATTACCCAGCCGGCTGTATCCCAGCACATCCGCTTTCTGGAGAAGCACTATAATACGAAGCTGTTCTTGTATGAAGGGAAGAAGCTGCGCCTGACTGGGGCGGGAGAGATATTGAGAAATGCGTCACTTACGATGGTGCATGACGAGCTGGCCATGCAGAATGCGATGCTCAGGACAGAGGAGAGTGAGGCGATCCGCTTTGGCGCTACCCGCACAATAGGGGATGTCCTGATGGGCGGGATTCTTGCGCGGTATTTAAGACAGTACCCGGACGCGGACATACATATGATCGTTGAGAATACGCAGGAGTTGTTAAAGCGTCTGGACGAGGGCACTGTTGACTTTGCGCTTGTTGAAGGCTTTTTTAAAAAGAATGAATATGATTTTCAGAAATACTCAGATGAAAATTATATTGCGGTCAGCAGCCCGGACTATCCGTTTCGGAATACGCCGGACAAAGTTGAGAATCTTTTTCAGGAAAGACTCCTTGTGAGAGAGGAAGGATCCGGGACAAGAGAGGTGCTGGAGCGATGGCTGGAGGCGCAGAATCGGGATATCCATGATTTTGTCAGGATCGTGGAAGCGGGAAGCCTGCACGCGATCAAGGAGTTGACAAAAGCCGGGTGCGGTATTACATTTTTATATGAAGCTGCTGTAAGGAAGGAGCTTAAGGAAGGTTCTCTGATTCAGATTCCTCTGAAAGATTTCCGGGTCAGTCATGAATTTACTTTCATATGGAGACGGGGAAGTATTTATGCGGACCGATACAGAGAACTCTTTCTCAGATTTTCCAAACAGGAGCCGGATGACATATGTACACACTATTAAAGAAAAGGAAGTGAAATCCTAAATGTTAAAAGTAGAACATTTATCATATGATGTGATCGAGGAGGGGAAACCTTCCGAGATTCTGTCTGATGTAAGCTTTACTGTAAATGACGGCGAAATGCTGGTGATCACCGGACCAAACGGCGGGGGAAAATCCACGCTGGCAAAGCTGCTGATGGGAATTAACAAACCTACGGGCGGGAAGATTTATCTGGATGGAACAGAGATTACGGATTACAGTATTGATGAGAGGGCAAAGGCCGGGATCGGATTCGCGTTCCAGCAGCCGCCCCGCTTTAAGGGTATGACTGTGAGAAGACTTCTCTCTCTGGCCGCGGGAAAGCCTCTGGATGAGAAGACCTGCTGCGGTCTGCTAAGCAGCGTGGGACTGTGCGCGATGGAGTATATAGACCGTGAAGCTGACTCGACTCTCTCAGGAGGAGAGATGAAGCGGATTGAGATCGCTACGGTTCTTGCGAAACAGCACAGGCTCTGCGTATTTGATGAGCCGGAAGCGGGAATCGACCTGTGGAGCTTCTCTATGCTGATCAAACGGTTTGAGCAGATTCATAAAGAGAAAAAGCAGAGCTTAATCCTGATCTCACACCAGGAGAGGATTATCCAGATGGCAGACAGGATTATGGTGATTTCCGGAGGAAAAGTAGAATCGATCGGAGACGCGCAGGAGATCATGCCGACTCTGTTCGGACAGGAGCTGGATTCCTGTGAATGCAGGAGACAAAAGGGAGGTGAGCTCTATGGAGCTTAAGAATACAGAACTTAAGAATGACAAGTCCCAGGCAGAATCTAAGAAAGTAGATCTGGACAAAGTGACCCAGGATGTGCTTAAGATGATCGATTCCTATGGATTCCGCCAGGAAGGCGCGTACAATCTGCGGCTGAACGGCATGGCAGTATGCCACGGCGACAGCAGGCATATCAATATTGTGAAAAAAGAGGACAAGCCGGGGATTGATATACACATCAGCGGGGAGGCCAAGAATGAACAGGTGCATATCCCGGTTGTTATGTCTAAGGAAGGCGTTGATATCGTATACAATGATTTCTACATCGAAGACGGCGCTGATGTGACGATTATTGCGGGATGTGGAATTCACGGAGAAGGGTGCTCAGAGACCCGTCATGACGGAATTCACGCATTTCATGTGGGAAAAGGCTGTAATGTAAAATATGTAGAGAACCATTATGCCGAGGGAAACGGTACAGGTCAGAAAGTGCTGAATCCCGTAACTAAGATTTATGTGGGCGAGGATTCTGTATTCACGCTGGAGACAACGCAGATCCGAGGAGTGGACTCCACAGAGCGGGAGAATTATATTGAACTTGCGGATAACGCGAAGCTTTTTGTGACAGAAAAGCTGATGACGGATGAAGGACAGACAGCGGTTTCGAATATGGAGGTGGAGCTGAACGGCGAGAACAGTTCCGCGCGGATCGTTTCCAGGTCTGTCGGGAAAGGAACGTCCAAGCAGGTGTTCCATCCTAAGGCTATCGGCAATAATCGGTGTCACGCTCATATCCAGTGCGACTCTATCATTATGGATCAGGCGGAGATAAGTTCCATTCCGGAGATAGACGCAAGGCATGTGGATGCTCAGATTATCCACGAGGCAGCAATCGGAAGGATTAACGATGAGCAGCTTGTGAAGCTGAGAACCTTCGGACTCAGCGAAGAGGAAGCGGAGTCAGTGATTATAGAGAGCTTCCTGAAATAGTTTTCGCATATACAGAGGGGGACTTCCTAAGGCTCTCTGCGGAAGATACAGTGAGAATAAACAGGAGGGGAGTTATGGGAATCGCCTTATTTATATTTCTTATGATTGCGGGGATGTTTCTATGTGCTGCGATTATGCTCGCTGTATTTTCAGTGTATTATCAAAAACGGTATCCTGACAAAAAGAAATTCATTATATTACTATGGCTGGGATGCCTTATATTGCTTTTGTTTTTTGCAGGCAGCTTAATCATGGCCGGAGAAACACTCAAAGCTATGATTGATATATTTGGCTGAAAATGTCTGACAACTGAACACCACTCATCAAGGCGCGGCCGGCAGGCCGCGTCTTTTTCACTTTATAGGAAATTCCGATTTTGGATAAGGATAAAAAAGAAACTCTGCTAATCGAACATATGTTTGAATAGCGGGGAATTGGACATGACAATAGGACGATGGTTAGGATTAGAAGATAAAAAAACCTTCCTCACCAAACAAATCGTCAAAAGGGTCGTCATCATTCAGAAAATAATCCATATCCAGAAGGTCATCCTCGCTCATATGGCGAATGTCCTCAGGTGTCATTCCTTCGGGTGGATTCTCTATGTATTTTTTGCGCAGTTCCTCGATATCTGGTTTCATGGTAAACATCCTCCTTTGAGAGGAATTATATCATAACAGTTCTATGCGGAGGAACGCTTTCCACGAGATTTGGACATGACTTTCTCGTACATTTCTTCGAGGGATACGCGCTTATGGTTGTAATAGAGTTCCAGGAACTCCATTTT
>CALWTQ010000054.1 GCA_944384505.1 uncultured Mediterraneibacter sp. | reverse complement strand
TCCACCGTCAGTCCTTGCATTTAGTCTGTCGCCGCAGCTTTTAGTTTCCCTTATCCCCTGTAGCGAAGCCCTGAGCCGTCCTCCATCCCCGCAGAATACGTCTTGGCAAAGGAACTGTTTTCGGACGTTTCGCATCCGGACGTTAGTGAACTTTATAGCTGTCCCCGTAACTATCGCAATTCCTCCTCTATTTTGAGAAGCCTGTTATACACCGCCGCGCTCTCCTGTCTCCCTGGCGCGCCGCATTTTATCCATTCTGCCCCGCAGGCCACGGCGATATCGGCTGCCGCCGTTTCCTCCACGCCTCCGGACGGCTGCGAGATCATCACTCTCATGCCCGCCCGCCGGGCTGCGTCGATTGTATGAAACATCTCTGTCATCGTACTGCTCCTGTTCATGTCAGCCCGGAGCACACTGACAGCTCCTGCCCCTCTCTGCCCTCGCTGGTATATCTCATCGAAGTCCGTCCGGATCCCCGGCTCCCCCTCCATAAATGTCCCCGCGCATGCGTGTACACCTGCAGCGATCTGCACGCTGTCCATGCCGCACCCCCACTCCCGGCAGCATAATTCGGACCATGCCTCACTGTCCTCGCAGGCCAGCGGTTCTTCTATAAAACAGATGGGAAACTCTGATGTCAGTTTCTCATAGTACGAAACCAGCTCTTTTCCAGTACGGATAATCTCATGCCCGTACTGCCGGCTCTCGCCGGGAAAGATATACACTTTTCTCCGCCTGTCATACAGACCAGGCGCCCCGGTATTCAGGCCGATCTCCACATCCCGGCCGAAACAGTGCCCGGCGCGCTCCACTGCTTTCTGAACCATGCGGGCAGCTTCTTCCGCCCCGCGGACATCCGTCATATGGATTTCAGAAGTTTCAGGATTTTCTGACTTTCCCAGACTCGCATTTTCCGCCAGGGCCGCCTCCATAGCATGATACACCTCCGTGCAAACACTGAGCATCCCCTGAAAATCTCCTGATTTTGCCGGAATGATCATAAGTTCTTTGATATCCGTAGAATCGTCTCCGCTTATCCCGCTGCCGGTCAGAATCATCGCAGGCACGGGCATCCGTTTTGCCCGCACACCTCCCAGGTATCGGAAAAGAGGGATCTGCAGTGCCCGGGCTGCCGCGCGTGATACTGCTGTGGATACTCCCCGGAGGATATCTGTCCCGGTATTTTCCTCCCCCGGTTTCCGTCCGCCGCCCTCCGTCCGGATCAAAGCCTGATCTACTGCCTCCTGATCAAAAACATTCATACCGATTATAGTATGAGCAAGGGTGCTGTTCACCGTTTCTACCGCCTGCTCTGCCATCTGCTTATCCCTGCGCCTGTCCCCAGCTTTTTTTTCCGTCCCCCTCCTGTCTGCTGTCTTTCCTGATGAGACCGCCGCCCGCCCCACTGTATCCTCACCTGCCAGCACTTCTATCTCTATTGCAGGATTCCCTTTCGAATCGAGGATTTCGCGCGCATACATATCCCGGATCAACATTTCTTTATCCATGATCCTATTCCCTCCTTTTTTCCAGATAAATGAACCGTAATCTGTTACATTTCACCCGCGATGTTCTTAAAAGCGTGTGAACTATAACCCTACACGATATTATCTCCTGCCGGACTTTTGATAATGCGTTGACTTTTCACATTCCAAAGATTACAATTCGGATTAGATGTACAAGATTATTTTTTACAGAAGGGGTAAGGAAACCATGAGTAAAGTCAAATATTTCACTATGCTCACCTTCAGCACACTTCTGATTGCTGTAGGAACCTATTTTTTCAAATTCACCAACAATTTCACATTTGGGGGCATCACAGGCCTTGCCGTACTTGTCGCTAAAACAGGTGTCATTTCCGCCGGAGATTTCAACCTCATCATGAGTATGGTCCTCCTCGTAATCGGGCTGATCATTCTCGGAAAAAATTTTGCCGCGAAAACCGCATACTGCAGCATTCTACTCTCTGTCGCCCTGTCAGCGCTGGAACGGATCTGCCCCATAAGCGCGCCGTTTACGGATCAGCCCATGCTGGAGCTCTGCTATGCGATTGCTCTGCCGGCTCTGGGATCGGCCATCCTGTTTAATATCGGGGCTTCCAGCGGCGGTACAGATATCATCGCCATGATTCTGAAGAAATATTCAAGTTTTGATATCGGCAGAGCCCTGATGGTCTCAGACGCCCTGATCACAGGCGCCGGCTTCTTTATATTTGACATTGAAACCGGCCTGTACTCCCTGCTGGGACTGGCAATCCGCTCTTTTATGATTGATACGTTTATTGAAAGCTTTAATCTTTCCAAATATTTCAATGTCGTGTGTGATCATCCTGAACCGATCTGTGACTTTATCGTTCACACACTGCACCGCAGCGCCAGCGTCTGTGATGCAAAGGGAGCTTATTCCGGGAAAAACAAGTACATTATATTCACCGCGCTGAACCGGGTACAGGCAGTGCGCCTGAGAAATTACATACGGACAACCGATCCGAAAGCCTTTATCCTCATCTCCAACACGAGTGAGATCATCGGAAAGGGATTCCACAGCGTATAAGAAATATCACAGCTGCATTATCTTATAACTTAGGAGGATGATTGATCATGAAACATCTTGTTATCGCGGAAAAGCCGTCTGTGGCCCGGGATATTGCCCGGGTTCTTGGCTGCGCCGGTAAAGACGGCGCCCGCAGATCCGCTTCTTATATAGAAGGAAAAGAGTATGTCGTGACCTGGGCTCTCGGACACCTTGTCACTCTTGCCGATCCGGAGGAATACGGAATCCAGTATAAGACATGGAACCTGGATACTCTGCCGATGCTGCCGGAACAGTGGAAGCTGGTTGTCATAAAGCAGACTTCAAAGCAGTATCAGGCTGTAAAAGAACAGATTTTCCGCAGAGACGTCTCAGATATCATTATCGCCACGGACGCCGGACGGGAAGGAGAACTGGTTGCCCGCTGGATTCTGGAAAAATGCGGGAACAGAAAACCTGTGAAACGACTTTGGATCTCCTCCGTCACGGACAAGGCGATCCGGGAAGGCTTTGCCCACTTAAAGCCCGGAAAGGACTACGAGAATCTGTACCACGCCGCCACTGCAAGGGCAGAGGCCGACTGGCTCGTGGGCATTAACGCTACCCGCGCCCTTACATGCAAATACAACGCCCAGCTCTCCTGCGGGCGGGTTCAGACGCCTACCCTTGCCATGATCGCCGCGCGGGAGGACGAGATTAAAAATTTCACGCCGCAGACATATTACGGACTGAAAGCAGTCTCCCGGGGCGTCTCATTTGCCTGGATGGACCAGAAGAACGGCTCCGGAAGAACGTTCAGCCGCTCCCGGCTGGAAAAGATCTGCCATGGCGAAAGCCAGGAGGGACAGAAGCAGTCTCTTCTTATCACTGAAGTGAATAAAAAGAAGAAAAAGACCTTCTCCCCTGCGCTCTTCGATCTGACAGCGCTTCAGCAGGAAGCGAACCACCGATACGGCTTTTCTGCAAAGGAGACGCTGAATATCATGCAGCGCCTCTATGAAAACCATAAAATACTGACTTACCCGCGGACAGACTCCCGGTATCTTACCACAGACATGGTCGGCACTCTCAAAGAACGGCTGAATGCCTGCGCCGTGGGCCCATACCGGAAAGCGGCTGCCCGGCTGGCTATGCGCGAGATCCGGGCTGACCGCTCATTTGTTGACAATGCAAAAGTATCCGACCACCATGCCATCATTCCCACAGAACAGTTTGTCCAGCTGGATGCGCTCAGCAATGAGGAGCGCCGGATTTATGATATGGTGGTGCGCCGTTTTCTCTCGGTCCTCTCCCCGGCCTGCGAGTATGAAGAGACCAGCATCACAGCCTCCTTAAACGGGGAGACATTCCGCGCCGGCGGGAAAGTAATTCTGGTTCCCGGCTGGAGGGAGATCAGCAGTTCTTCTCCGGAAGAGGACTTTGAGGAAGACAGCTTCGCGGGAAGTCCGTCCGCAGACCCGGATTCAACTTCTTCCGCCCTGTCTGAGCTGAAAACAGGCATGAAGATTCCCGTTTCATCGCTCACCATTACAGAAGGGAAAACCTCGCCGCCCGCCCGTTTTACAGAGGGGACTCTGATCGCGGCAATGGAGAATCCTGTAAAATACCTTGAGCACAAGGATAAAAAGATCACCCGGACACTGGGTGAAACCGGCGGGCTTGGCACAGTTGCGACAAGGGCGGACATTATTGAAAAGCTTTTCGGAAGTTTTCTCATGGAAAAGAAAGGCGCCCAGATCCACATTACCTCCAAGGGGCGTCAGCTTCTTTCTCTTGTTCCATCTGACTTAAAGAGCCCTGAGCTCACAGCCCGGTGGGAGCTCCGTCTCAAAGCGATCGCCAGGGGAACTGAATCTGAAAAGAAGTTTATGGATGAGATTACCGGTTATACCAAAGGTCTGATTCAGGAGATCAAGGACTCTGACAGGAAATTCCGCCACGATAATCTGACCCGTCACAAATGCCCGCAGTGCGGAAAATTTATGCTCGAGGTAAACGGAAAACACGGCAGAATGCTGGTCTGCCAGGACCGGGAATGTAATTACCGGGAAACGATCTCAAGAAAAACCAACGCCAGATGCCCGGTCTGCCACAAGAAAATGGAAATGGTCGGGAAAGGCGACGCCCAGCGCTTCGTATGTTCCTGCGGATATAAAGAGAAGCTCTCTGCTTTTCAGGAGCGAAAGAAAAAAGAGGGAAAAGGCGCAAATAAGAAAGACGTGGCCGCCTATATGAAAAAGCAGGCAAAAGAAGCCGCACAGCCTGTCAATAATGCATTTGCGGACGCCTTGAAAAATATAAAACTGTAAATACAGTTCTGCAACTGTTAAAGCGTCAGTGCGCAGGGGCTATAGACATCAGCAAAGATATATTTTTCAATATCTCCTTGAATTTTTAACAAAATTTATGTGTATTTTTTGTGAAATTTTACACTATAATTTAACCCTGATTAACTTGTCAGCCAATTCATCAAAAGTTATAATAAAATCAGTGTATAATTAATCATATGAATGGAGGTATGAACATGGGAAAAAGTAGAAAGAAACTTGCGGTTCTTCTTGCAGCTGCAATGACGGCATCTATGATGTTTGGCGGAACAGTATTCGCAGCTGAACCCGTCCCACAAGATGCCGCAACCGATGTCAGTGCCGCTGATGCCGGCACTGCTGATGCCGCTGCTGTCAATACTGAACAGACAGTTATTCCGGCACAGCCTGCAGAAACCGACCCTGCATCAGCGGCGCCTGCAGCTATAACACCTGAAAACACTACAGGTGACAATGAGATCATAAACACTGCAGACAATAGTCTGTCCGGGGAGGAACAGACCAGTCTTCCGGACAGCACAGAAGAGAATCTTACAGCTGATCCCCAGACCGGCACAGAGGAAAATACTGCAGCCGATCCCCAGGCCGGCGCAGAGGAAAATCTTACAGCCGATCCCCAGGCCGGCGCAGAGGAAAATCTTACAGCCGATCCCCAGACCGGCACAGAGGAAAATCTTACAGCTGATCCCCAGACCGGGGCAGAGGAAAATCTTACAGCCGATCCCCAGACCGGCACAGAGGAAAATACTGCAGCTGATCCCCAGGCCGGGGCTCAGGAAAACATAGGAGCCGGGGACGAGCCTTCTGTTTCGGAGTCTTATGTATCCATTGCGGGATCCGACAATCTGACTGTATCAGATTCGTTTGTATCCCTCGGAGAGGGCAAGGGGTCTTATAAGTATACCAATGACACACTCGTGCTCAAAGATGTGGTAATCGAAGTAGAGGATATGTTTACTCCCGGAATCGATGTCGCTGGAGATCTTGTCGTTATACTGGAAGGTGACAACAGTATTATTGTATGCCAGTTTTCAGAAGGTATTTCTGTATGGACAGGAAACCTGACCATTAAAGGGGACGGCACACTTTCCATTTCTAACAAAGGCGGAGTTTACGCCGAAGACGGAGTTTACTACGAAGGAATTTATGTGCCCGGAGGAGAGGTTACAATCGATGGCGCTGATGTGACGATTGATGTTATCACAAACGATCAGTATTCAGACAACAGCGGTATCTTTGCGGACGAGATAAGTATCATCAACGGAGCAAATGTAGATATTACAAACACCTCAAAAGGTACTATGACCTTCCATAACGGCATTTATGCCACCAGTGGCAGGATCACGATTAAGGATTCCAATGTCAATGTAACCGCCGATGGAGTCATCTCTTCCGATGGCAGTATCCTGCAGGCCGGCACCGGGTTGTTATCCACCGATTACTCATTCGATCCTGAGTACGCCGGACGCAGCGGCATTGTGATTGAGAATTCTAATGTCCGCTCCATCGGTTCTCTGGCTTCTATGCTCGTATACGGGCTGGACGGGACAATCAGGATAGACGGCAGTACTGTCGTAACGCCGGACGGCGCATCCATCCGCGATCTCATGCAGACAATTGATCTGAATGATCCTGACGCGGCACCGGTTCTTATGGGCGCAATCCTGGCATATGGCGAGGGCGCTGTGGATTTGGATGAGATTTTCGATAAACTGAATAGTCTGGAATATGCCTCACCCGAATGGAATGCATATTTAGCATCTCTGCTCGACTCTGTAGTACACGATACAACTATTGTGAGGAACTCCGAGCTCAAGACCGAAAGCGCAGGCGTAGCTCTTACATCCAGCTCTACTCCGAAGACCGGCGACAGCTTCAACGCTGAAATGCTGTGCCTTGCACTGATCGCGGCAGGTTCCATCAGCGCTTACCTGATCAGAAGACGCATAGCTGCATAAGCCGCTTTAAATCCAGCGTAACAGCTGCTGACGCTAAAAAATTTAAATCAAGAATCAAGCTCCCCGCATGGAGTGGAAATACGCTTTTCAAAAGAGTCGTTTTCCATCCCTGCGGGGAGCTTTTTATGCCGGACACTTTATTCTTTATCGACAGCCGCCCGGTACGATTCCAATACGTACAATTTCAAGCCATGCAGAAAGGCAGCGCCGCTGTCCCTGGCGCTGCCCTATATCAAGAATCAATGGAAATAATGATCTCCGATCTGCATTCCATATCCTCCGGTGCTGAAATACAGGCAGTTTCCCACCGGATTGCTCCCGGCCAGAGCATCTTCCGCCGCCTGCATGGCTGAATCTGTATAACTTCCGGCTGCAAGCACAGAATCAAGCCATCCTGTCATCGCCGGAGTAAACTGCCCGGACTGATAAATCACCTCAGAAATCGAGTTCGGATATACACCACTGTTCACCCGATTCATCACCACAGCTCCCACAGCCACCTGCCCCTCGTAAGGCTGATTGCCCGCTTCACAAAAAATAAGTGCCGCCAGCAGACGTTTATCCTGCTCCGCAGCCTGTGTCTGCGCCTGCGCAGCCGCTTCAGCAGCGGCTCTCTCAGCTTCAAGCCTCGCCGCCTCCTCAGCAGCTTTTCTCTCCTCTTCCGCCTTCCGCTTTGCCTCCTGCTCCGCCTCATACGCTGCCCGGGCTTTCTCAGCTGCAGTTCTCACAGTCTCAACAGCATCCGCCCGGACGCCATCTGTAATCTCTGTAAAATTCCATTCAGGAACGATTTCCGCTCCCTGTACCTCCTGAGTCTCATCCGGGGCAGCCATACTCATTTCAGCTGTCCGCTGTATTGCCGTTCCGTTTAAAGGGACAACATATTCCGGTTCCGCCGCCAGACTTGTAAATCCGGTCAGTGTCAGTGTCCCTGCCGCCGCATAAAGCGCCATCAGGACTCTCTTGTTTCTATGTTTCATATACTCCTCCTCTAACTTATTGCAATATCTTTACGAACTACTATTAAAATATATGTTATATTTTTCGTATTTATTACAGATATTACAAAAATGTTACGGAGGCTATTGTATTATATTAAAATCAGTTTGTCAACTATTTTGTTTCTGATGGCTGAACTGTTACTATCCGCACGCGGCATGTTAATGGATGCATATGCCGTCCTCTTCATCCGCGCCCCTTATTTGCTTTATATTAAGTCGCAAATCCGGCATACTGTGTCATATACAGTTCATAATACTTTCCCTTCCTCTCCAGCAGTTCGCTGTGGCTGCCTTTCTCCACGATCCTGCCGTGATCCATGACAACGATTAAATCGGAATCTCTTATGGTTGACAGGCGGTGCGCGATCACGATGCTTGTGCGGTTTTTCATGACGTTCTGCATAGCGTCCTGGATTGCTTTTTCTGTACGTGTGTCTACATTTGACGTCGCTTCATCCAGAATCAGGATTTTCGGATCTGCTACAAAGGCTCTCGCAATCGCCAGAAGCTGTCTCTGTCCCTGACTGATATTTTCCCCTGCTCCGGTCAGCATCGTGTCCATTCCCTGCGGCAGTCCGCTGATCATCCCGCCGCACCGGCTCAGTCTCAGGGCTTCTTCCACCTCCCGGTCTGATGCGTCCTCTTTTCCGTATTTCAGGTTATTCTTCACTGTATCTGTAAAAAGCACTGTGTCCTGCAGGACAATGGCTGTATTTTTTCTCAGGCTCTCCCTTGAAATATCCTGTATGTTCTGACTGTTTATGCAGATTTCCCCGCTCTCTATGTCATAGAACCGCATTAAGAGATTTACGATGGTTGTCTTTCCGCTGCCCGTGGCTCCGACAAGAGCCACTTTCTTTCCTGACGGCACCCTCAGACTAAAATCACGGATAACCGGATGGCCCGGCTCATAAGAGAAGTTTACATTGCGAAATGTGATATCCGCGGCAGGCTCATCATTCATTTCTTCTCCGGCTTTGCCTTCCTCTCTCTCATCCAGAACGGCAAATACGCGCTCCGCGCCTGCTACTGCAGTCTGAATCTGCCCGTAGATCTGGGCGATCTCATTAACCGGGCGGCTGAACTGTTTTGCATATACGATAAACGCGGAGATAACTCCCACAGAAATGATCCCCCTGTACGCAAAGTATCCCCCGAATACCGCAATAATCACAAACCCGATATTTCCAATGCAGTTCATGACCGGTCCCATCACTCCGCTGAATATATCAGTTCTGATCCCAGCCCGGGTCAGCGAATCTGCAGTATCGCAGAAGTCCCGAATCGTAATCTCCTGATGGCTGTACGCTGTGACAGTATGGCATCCGGATATCATCTCTTCCACAGTGCCGTTCAGCCTGCCTAAGAGCATCTGTCTTTTTCTCGAATACTTGCGCACTCTTCCTGACAGGACTTTCGTTGCAGCCAGCGTAAGGAAGACGGTAATAAGACTAAGGAAGGCCAGCTGCCAGCAGTACCATATCATAACCGCCGTGGTCCCGGCGATGGTCAGAACTCCGGAAAAAAACGAGGGGAGGGACTGGGACACGGTAGTTGAGATATTTTCAATATCATTCGTCATCCGGCTCATCACATCTCCATGCGAATGGGTATCCAGATACCGCACCGGCAGATCCACAATCCTGTCAAACAGTTCATCGCGAAGTCTCTTTACTATAGACTGGCTGAGTCTCGCGCTGATAAGTCCCTGCAGCAGCTGTCCCCCGCTGTACAGCAGATAGACTGCCAGCATGAAACCCAGAGTGTGCGCCAGACTTCCCCCGGCGCTCCCTGCTATAATGTCAATTGCCCTGCTCTGCAGCCCCGGGGCGCAGATACCGCAGCATGTTCCAAAGAGAACAACAAGAAGCATTAACAGAACCAGCACCCTTTCATGCAGAAAATACAGGATAAGTCTTTTCAGCGCAGCTCCTGCATTCTGCGCATACTCCACTTCCACAAACCTCTCTTTCCGGTTCATGCCCGGAATATTCTGTTCCGGCGTCCTTTTCTCACCCATGGTTCTCACGCTCCTCTCCCATCTGAGAATCATAAATATCCCGGTAAGTCCTGCATGTTCTCATCAGTTCTTCGTGGATTCCGCAGCCTTCGATCGTTCCTTTATTTAGCACAAGAATACGGTCCGCTCTGCGCGCAGTGGCAATCCGCTGGACGACGATGATTTTCGTACTCTTTGGAGACGCAGTTTTCAGAGCACTGTACAGCCGCGCCTCTGTTTTCAGGTCAAGCGCGCTGGTAGAATCATCAAAGATCAGTATCTCCGCCTGTTTTATTACAGCTCGGGCGATGGAAATTCTCTGCTTCTGCCCTCCGGACAGACTCATGCCCCGCTCCGCCACAACCGTATCGTACCCTTTCGGGGCAGAAGAGATAAACTCATCCGCCTGGGCGGTTACAGCCGCCGCCCGCACTTCTTCCTCTGACGCCTCCGGCTTCCCCCACAGAATATTTTCTGCAATTGTCTGGCTGAACAGCTCACTTTTCTGCAGGACAGAAGCGATTTTCGCCCTGAGAGCTGTCTGTCTGTATTCACGCACGTCCACTCCGTCTACGAGAACACTTCCCGATGTAACGTCATAGAAACGGGGAATCAGACTGACAAGCGTACTTTTCCCACATCCGGTCACGCCCATGACCGCAATGGTTTCACCCTGGCGGATGGATAGATTAATATGATCTAATACCATCTGGCCGCTCCCCGGATAAGCGAAAGAGACGTCCCGAAACTCTATTTCACCGCGTGCGGAAGTCCTGCCGTCAAACGCTCCGTCTTCAAGTTCCGGTTCAGCAGTCAGGATCTCCCTGATGCGCCGCCAGGATACCAGTCCTCTTGATATATTCTGAAACAGCATCACAAGCCCCAGGATTCCGTTGAGCAGCTGGGTCGTATATGTAATCGCGGCCATGATGGTGCCGGGTGTAGCGCCGCCGCTTCCGGTCTCATAAGAACCTGCCAGCAGGATCACCGCTACGACAAGATACATAAGGGCATTTACAGCAGGATTCATAAAGGCGAAAATCACAAGGACGCCGAGCTGAGTTCTGGTCAGTTCATTATTCTTTTCAGAAAAACGAATCTTTTCATAAAGCTCACGCACACAGGCCTTGATGATCCGTATGCCGGAGACGTCTTCCTGCATTACCGCATTGACCGCGTCCAGCTGGATCTGCAGCTTTACAAAGAGGCGGTCTGCCTTTGCAAGGCAGATTCCCAGACATCCCACCAGAAACGGGAACGCGCACAGCACGATCAGACCGAATTTATGATTCAGCCGGAACATAAAGAAGATACTTCCAAACATCAAGAGGAAGGTTCGTATCATTCCCCTGACAAACTGCGATACAAAATTCTGCACCTGTGTAATATCATTTGTCACCCGGGTCACAAGAGATCCTGCGCCGAACCGGTCGATCTGCCGGAATGAAAAAGTCATGATATTCCGAAAGCAGTCTTTTCGCATATCATTTCCGATATTCTGCCCTGACATATGCACGAACACATTGTTCATGGAGCCGCAGAACCCGCCGAACAGGACAAGGATTATCATCTCTGTTCCAAGCGTCCAGATCACATGCAGATTCCCGGCGCTGCCGCTCTGAATCCCCAGCACGCCTTCGTCCACGATCCGGTTCATAATGCCGGGCTGGAACAGATCCATCATTACCTCTCCGATCATAAACAATCCTGCCATCACAGCAAAAAAGAGATATTTCTTAATATATTTCCACATTCTGTCTTTCCCCGTTTCTCATGGGCGCTTTCCTGCCCGTCGTTTCTCCGCGTCCGGATAGCGTAATTTCCAGTCCCCGCCAAGCTTTTCCAGAAGCGCAAGCAGCTCATTCTTTTCCTTCTCCGACAGACAGGAAAACATATCCACATGGCGCTGCCTTCTCTGTTCCGCCGCCTCACATGCCATCCTCTCTCCCTCTTCCGTAAGTGTAATATCCACGGTTCTCCGGTCAGATTCGCTGGGGCTTCGCCGGATCAGCCCTGCATGCTCCAGCTTCGCGATCACCTCGCTGGCAGAGCCGGGCTTGATTCCCAGCCGCTCCGTCAGCGCTCTCTGAGTGATCTTCCCCGTCTCCCTTAAGACAATCAGAATCCGTCTCTGGCTTCCCCTCCCTTCATACAGAGACCGCATAATATGACTTAAATCTCTCAGATTAATAATCAGCCGGGCATCAATATCCGCCGCTTCATACTGCTGTCTTCGCAGTTTTGAATTCCAGTCTTCCGCTTTTCGCTTACGCATCGCATGTCCCTCCCTGCTATATTTACTGTAGGTTCCTTTCATTTCATTCGGTACCTTGATATATTACTCCATTGCGTTCCATTTTGTCAAGGTACCTTATTAATAGCAGGCTGAAAGGACGAAGGACAGAATCAATAGGAATCTTTGATTCATTTTTAAAAGTACTCTATGTGTCTTTGCGTTCCGTTCTATCAGACATATCCGAGAGATGGAATTTTTCATTGTATAATCGGATTATTTCCATCTTCTGTTTGTCCAGATCATAGAATTTTATTGCGATAAAGGCAATCAGCCATCCAAGAAACGGAAAGCCAAAAGTAAATATCAGCCCCACTGCCATAAGTTCTGCAGTATACGGGGTTTCCGGAGTCGGTTGTACCGTTGTAAATCCGATCATCATCAGAAGCAGGGAGACTATTGTTGTCGACAACGAACTAACCGTCTGCTCCACAAAACTGTAAATGGTCGATATTTTCCCCGGAGAATACCTGCCTGTTCTGTAAGTTTCATAATCAATAACATCAGCGATCATAGGCGGCAGGCTGTATCCCGCCGCATCTCCCAGACTTTTGGCGATCAGCCACGACAGGACAAATATGATCGTGAACACTGAGATTTCAGCAAAACTGAACGTGGTCGGATCCAAAATAAAAAAGATAACTGTATTCAACGCCAGAAAAATCATCGCGCCCATAGAACAAATCTGAATCGTCTTCTTTTGTCCAAACCGCATGGCAATTCCAAATACTATAATCGATGCCACCGGGCTGCCTTGTATCTTTTGACAGATAGTTTTTGCAGTATTTATCAGCATCGCTATGACTAATGGGCGGTTGCCTCTCAAAATATCCCAGTATTCGGATACTCTCCTTTTCCCTTCCGGCTGTGTATCCGCCGTTTCTGCATCTCCTCTGCCCCAGTATTCCGGCCTGTCCTTTCTCCAAAGACCTATAATCGCAAGGATTGAGGCGAGAAAAGATACTAATGCAATCCATTTCCACATTTCGTGGTGCATGGAGAGGTTGTAGAAACCGCTGACAACCTCTCCGGAGGCGTCGGTGTACGTATACTTCGGCGTCCAGACATTTGCCACTACCCAGTAAAAAACTGCTACCGTAATACTTCCGTAAATACATGTGTAAAGTCCGATAGAGGATCTCTGTCTCGGCTCACTCGTCAGGCATGTCTGCGCCGCATTGGATACTACCGTCTGGAAAGTATATCCGACGACATATATAGCGTAAACCAGAATAAATACCGCCAGGCATAGGAAATAATTGCCTCTTAATTTATTGACAAAAAAGTACATAATGAATGTTGCTCCTGCCATGACCAGATTTCCGGTCAGAAGAATCGGCCGAAATTTACCAAACCGTCCCTTTACCTTGTCGACCCAGATGCCTATAACAGGATCTATCAAACCATCCCACAATCTCATGACCATAACAATGTTTCCGATCAAAACAACGCCAATTCCCAGAAACCCCGTGGCATAGTATGTAATGTACAGGATCAGCATATCATAAATCCACGCTGCTACGAAGTTAAAGCAGAACAACGCCATTTCCCATAACTTCGCGTGATTGAGAGAACTGTTTTTCATTTCCATGTCTTTACTCGCCCACATCCTCCTCACCCTCTGCTCATTCTGCAAACATCTCTTTCTCAAAGCAACGGATTATTTCATACTTCCCTCACTATTATGCAGCTCATTGTATTCACGGATTTCAGCCATCTTTTTCCCGTCCAGCTCATAAAACCGCATAGCAATGAATGTAACAAGCCATCCGATAAAAGGAAATCCAAACTGAAATAAGAGTCCCAGCCATAAAAACGCAGCAGAATACGGCGTATCTGTAGTCGGCACAACAGCATGAAATCCTATCGCAGCAAGGCAGAGTGATGTAATGACTGTATTAAAGGCGCTTACAAGATTTTCTATGAAGCTGAAGATCGATGATATAGTCCCCGGCATATAGCGCCCTGTACGATATCTCTCATAATCAATAACATCCGCCACCATAGGCATAATACCTGTACAATAATCGTTGGATGACCAGCTAATCCGAATAGACTCCCAAAAAGATGTAATGGAAAATATTCTCCGGTACATCGACGAACATTATATGGAAGACTTGAGTCTCAGCGGACTTGCTAACGAATATTTCTTAGCCCCGACATATCTTGCGAAAAAATTCAAAGATAAAACAGGACAAACGGTGATTCAATATCTGGAGAAACGGCGAATATCGTCGGCAAAGGATCTGCTGATTTTTTCTGACCGCAGCATCTCAGAAATTGCTTCCATGACAGGATATAATGATTCCAACTACTTTGCCCGTTCTTTCAAAAAAATCTGCGGCATTACTCCAAGTGAATTCCGGACAAAAGTCCGCCGCAAAAAGACAGATAATTATTTCACACCGGATGAGGATTAGAATATGAAAATATATCATAAAATTACGGCGCTTGTCCTTATTGCAGTCATATTACTGACAGGATGCAGTTCCACTGAAATTTCAGAAAACCAGACTGATACAGAAGAAAAAGAAATTATTCATTTTTACTCCTGGGTCGGCGACGCCGAACAGGAGTGTGTCCGCACACTGATTTCTCAATACGAGAAAATTCATACAAATATTGATATCGTAGATACTTACGTACCTTATGGAGAATATATCAGTAAGCTCTGTGCACTGAAAGCCTCCGGCAATATGCCTGAAGTTTTTCAACTGATTGAGGGCATGGTACTGGAATGGGGAAATACAGGTGCTCTTCTGGATTTGAAACCTTATTTTGACAGGGAAGGAATTGATCTTTGGGAAAAACGGGTCTCAAGTTCTGTATTCGCTGCCGACGGCAAAGTGTACGGTGTAGGCTGGGATCTTATCACTATATGTCTCTATTATAATAAAGAGTTATTTGCCGAAAATGGTATCGAACCGCCGCCGACATCCGCCGAAGAACCATGGACGTGGGACGAGTTTGTAAATGCTGCCAAAAAGCTCACAAAAGATGTCAATGGGAAGACTCCTGAGGATTCAGGGTTTGATCCAAATTCCATAATAACATACGGAACAGTTATGCCTGCAAACTGGACGAAACTTCTCGCTTTACTTCGCACGAATGGAGCGTCTTTCGCCAGCGAAGACGGTATGTCTTTCACCCTCAATACCCCGGAAGCAATTGAGGTTATCAACAGCATCAAAGATCTGTCAGAAAAAGAGCATTGTTCTCCGGATTATGCAACCAGTGTGAATCTTGAAGCTAATATTCCTGCAATGATTATGAACGGACAAGTTGGAATGATGATCGAAGGTTCCTGGAATCTTCCTAATTATACAAATGCAGGGTTTGATATTGGCGTTGCGCAAATTCCGATGTTCAAAGAACCGGCCAATGTAATGTGGTCAACGAGTCTCTGCATATCTTCAGAATTTGCGGGCAATCAGGCAGCATTTGATTTTCTCCAGTATGCAACGGACTACAATAACCAGCTTACCGCTGCAATGACAACCGGAATTTCTCCAAGCGCGATTCCAAATGTCAGATCCATCTTTTCAAATGAAAATGAACTGAACAAATGGATCAAAGCTTACACAAAAGTTGACGGCACACAGTTCTGTAATGCATTAAAGAATATTGTGGAACATGACAACACAAAACTTGGCGAAAACATAACGCTTAAAAACTTCAATATAATGCTCGAAAATAAAATTACTCCAGCATTAGAAGCAGTATATTTAGGTGAAGAAGAACCGGAAGAAGCATTTAGCGCAGTGGATCTTTCCGCGGAACTGGCAGGGATTTGGAAATAAAACCGCGGCGTCATTCACAACAGTACCTGCAATGATCCAAATAGCAGCAGATTATCCCGCTTTACAGTATTATAAAAACAGGGTATAATCACTCTCAGACAGTTATCGGACGGATATCATAACACATAGGGAGGATCCATGCAGAACTTCAAACTCACTCTTCAATATGACGGCACACGGTATCTTGGATGGACACGGCCGGAAAAGGACGGCTATGAGAAAACTGTATCTTACCGGATCGCTTCCGTCCTCGAGCGGATGACAGGCGAGCATATCACTCTTTTTGCCGGCGCAAAAACGGAGCCCGGCGTTCATGCTATGGAGCAGATTGTGAATTTTCAAACAGAATCCCCTCTCTCGTCCGAAGAGTTTCGTACCACTCTCAACCGTTATCTGCCCCGGGATATCGCCGTTCTGAACTGCGAACAGGTCCCGGAACGTTTCCGAGCGGACTTAAATGCAGTGTCCCGCACTTATGAATACCGAATCTGCACCGCAAAAATCTACGATGTATTTACTGCTGCTTATCGTACCCATATATATCCCGCACCGGACAAAGACCTTATGCAGGAAGCGGCCCTTCTGCTGCTGGGCAGGCATGATTTCCGCGGCTTTTCAGGCGGCAGAAAGAAAAAGAAAACAGAGAAAGAACTTCTTGACGTACATATCATTTCAGACAAAAATGAAGACAATTTTCTCATTCTATCACTCACGGCAGATGACTTTCTCTATCAGATGCCCGCTCTTATCACAGGCGCCCTGCTGGAAATCGGTCTCGGAAAAAGGCCTCCCGAGAGTGTCTCGGATATCTTAAGCGGGCGTGAAAAAGCAGGAGTCCTCTGTAATCCCAAAGGTCTCCTGCTCCGTTCAGTACAATATAACTGTAACAGTTCAGCCATCTATTAGCACGCAGTGCGCTTTTACGGACTGCGCGGGCCAAACTACCGCCATAAATATCCCGCTCTATAGGAACAGTCCTGCTATATGGAACGCAATAAAACTTACAACCCACGCAACGGCCAGCTGGAAGAGCACGATTCCCAGTGTAATCTTCGTGCTTCCCACTTCCCGGCGGATCGTCGCCATCGTGGCTGTACACGGAACATACAGCAGGCAAAATACCATCAGCGCATATGCGTTTGCAGCGCCGAATCCCATCGTCCCAAGCAGCGCCACAAAGCTCTCCATGCCGTGAGCCGTGGTAATATTCTGGATGCCAAAGAGCACACTGCAACTCGCCACAACGACTTCCTTCTGGGCTATGCCCGCGATCAAGGCCACTACAATCTGCCAGTATCCAAGTCCCAGCGGCGCAAAGAGCGGCACAATCACTTTCCCAATGATCGCTCCGAAGCTCTCTGAGATATCACTCACGAATCCTGACGGTCCCACATTGAGAATCAGCCACATAATAATTGACGCCAGGAAGATTACCGTACCGGCTTTTGTCAGATAGTCCTTTACCTTCTCCCAAACATAAAGAGCAATCGTGCGTGCATTGGGTGATTTATACTCCGGCAGCTCGATCAAAAGCGCATGTTCCGCCCTGCTCCCGTCGATCTTCGAGAGAATAAAAGCGGTAGCAATCGCGATGACTATTCCCAGCAGATACATCGAATAACATGCAAACATAGCATATTTCCCAAAAAACATTGACGAAAACAATACATAGATGGGCAGTCTCGCGCTGCAGGACATAAAGGGCGTTACCAATATCGTTTTCAGCCTGTCCTTCTTATGCTCCAGCGCCCTTGATGCCATAACAGCCGGAACTGTACAGCCGAATCCCAGGAGCATAGGGAGAAACGCCCTTCCTGAAAGCCCCAGATGTCCCATGATATCATCCATCACAAAAGCAACTCTGGACATATATCCGCTGTCTTCAAGAAAGGCCAGCGCCAGGAACAGGATAAAAATATTCGGCAAGAACGTAAGGATGCCGCCCACACCTGAAATAATCCCATCCACAATCAGGGAATTAAGCATCGGCGAAGTTCCAATGGCTTCAAGCCCGGAGGATGCAGCGTTTGTTATCAACTCCAGTCCAGTCTCAAAGTATCCTTTCAGCCAGTCTCCAACAGTAAATGTCAGGAAAAATACCAGCGCCATAATCAGCAGAAAAATAGGAAGCCCGAGCCACTTCCCGGTCATAACCTTATCCACTCGCTCGGTCCGCTCCTCTTTCTCGCTTTTATTTACCAGAACCTCATCGATAATTTCCTCGATAAAGTCATATTTTTCATTGATAATCTCTTTTTCATAGCTGTGATCCGCAATCTCGTCCAGCTCGATCGGATACTCTTTCATTACAGACTCGTCCCGCTCCAGCATCTTGATCGCATGCCACCGCATGTTTTCCATGGCCGGATATTTCTGTCGGAACTGTTCAATCACTGCGTCAATCTTGTCCTCAATCTCATCACTGTACACCATAGCATACTCACTGTGGTGGTCATGTTTGTGCCCTGTTTTGTCCGAATGATGATGGATAAACGGTCCCGGCTTTGCATACTCGTTGTGATGCGCCACAGCATGCATGAGGATCTCCAGTCCCGTTCTCTTCCTTGCGGACACAGGGATAGCCGGGATTCCCAGCATCTCCGGCAGACGGTGGAGATCGATCTCCATTCCTCTCTCCTCCACAATATCCATCATATTCAAAGCCAGCACAACCGGTTTCCCCAGTTCAATCAGCTGAAGAGTCAGATAGAGATTCCTCTCCAGACAGGACGCATCCGCTACATCCACGATCACGTCAACCTCGTCACTCATGATGCACTCTCTGGAAACCTTCTCTTCCATCGTATAAGAAGTCAGGCTGTAGATTCCCGGCAGGTCGATTAATTTAAACTCCTGCCCTTTATAGACCGTCCTTCCCTCCTTCTTTTCCACCGTAACGCCTGGCCAGTTAGCCACCTTTAAATTTGCCCCGGTATATGCGTTGAAAAGAGTTGTCTTTCCACAGTTCGGGTTCCCGATGAATCCTACATTAATCACACCTCCGCTCATGCCGCTTCCTCCTTCACAAAGATATTATCGGCAATCCTGCGGCCAAGGGCAAATCTTGTTCCCCTGAACTTCACAGTCATGGCGCCCTTTTTATCGTTATTAAGCACCGTAATGCGCGAACCTTCTGTAAGGCCCAGTGCCTCCAGCCTGCGCTCCAGGTTCAGTTCAATACTGATCTTCTCTACTACATAGGTCTGTCCGTCTTTTCCTTCTTTCAGTTTCATAGCCTTCTCTTCCTTTGTATAGAAATGATTCTCAATAGTTACTCCCTGACTCCTTCTCTATTCAAGAGTCAGCATATTTTAAGCGCCGCGCGGGAAAAATCAGTTTCCGCGCGCGGCGCTTTTGATAATTTTTCTCATCAACTATTATATACATGAGAAGGTTATAAGTCAATTTCTATTTGTCAGCCTCCAGCCTGCTCTCCCATTTCCTGTAGATTGCTTCCAGGGCATCCACGGTTCCGTCAATCCCGAGAAGGCTGGTGTTGAACAGCATACTATTAGAATCAATGCCGCCCCACTCTCTTCCGGTTCTGGCTTCGTAATAAAGTTTCCTCTCCCGGTCTGTCTTTTTAATCTTATCCGCAGCCTGCTTCTCCTCCAGCTTATAAATCTTCATAATACGGCGGATTCGGTCCTCTTTGTATGCATAAATAAATGTATTAATGCAGTTGGAGTAATCTCCTAAAATATAATCCGCGCATCTTCCCACGAAAATTCCAGGGCCGCGCTCAGCCAGTTTCCGAATGATAGCGGACTGACGTTCATACACCCGGTCACTTAACGTTCGTCCCGCTTCCTCTCCGCTCATAAACGCTGTGTAGTCGCCTGTGCTTACCACATATGCGGAAAGGAATCTCCCCAGAATTGTCTCGTCAACTTTTGTCGCATCCTCATTGCTGATGCGCAGCTCCTGAGCTGCCATGCGGATCAGGTTGTGATCATAGAGCGGGATATCCAGCCGTTCCGCCAGCCGGTTTCCGACCTCGTGTCCACCGCTGCCAAACTGTCTTCCAATTGTGATAATCGTATGTTTCATCATAACTGTCACTCCTCCCTGCAGATGCTTTTTTTATGCCGCTCTGCCTCAGATCCTGGCCGCGGCGCTTCCTGTCCGGCATCATTTATATGCCGTTTAATTTATATATACAGTATAGCATTCTTGCACAGATTTGCACAGAAAAATAGCTGGTTTCACTACTTTTTATTCGGATTTATAATCGTATAGTAACTCTTCGAAGTCACCCAGTACACGACCATGTAAAACAGTGCAAATACCAGATAGCAGCATATTGTCACAATCAGAAGCTGCATTCTGTCCGACGCCGTAGAGATCAGCATCAGGATTTTGGAGATCAGCGGAAAAGCAAATCCAAGATGTATCCCGGCCGTAATCAGCGGCAGGAAAAATACGGTCAGCACCTGAGAGTTGATACTCTTTTTCACTTCCTTCTGAGTCATTCCCACTTTCATCAGGATATTAAACCGATTCTGGTCCTCATACCCTTCTGAGATTTGTTTATAATACATAATCAGCACGGTTCCAAAGAGGAATACCGCTCCCAGCAGGATTCCGAGGAAGAAGAGGCCGCCGTTAATTCCAATGATGTCTGAACGGCCCTGGGCCTTACAGTCTGTAGTAAAGTCTGCCAGATCCGGATTGTCCTGACCAGCCTTATAGACTGCGTCAAAAATGTCATCATAGATTTCCAGCTGTTTTTCCTCACTGCATTCCAGGTTAAATCCGTATTCCTGAGTAACCCTTCCAAAATATCCGCCGTACTCCATTGCCACATCATACTCATACTGCGCGACCGCTTCAACCATAGAAATGTCTCTTACTACCAGGATCAGGCTTCCGTTCATATTAGCCTCCACGGATCCAATTGTCACCGGCGTCTCATCCAGTTTCTCCACCTGCCATGTCCCGAAGTTTTCAAGTGAAATCGTATCATAGTCATACTCTGTCTTCTCCGGATAGAGAAGCACCTGATTTTCTCCCAGCTCCCGGCTTTCCCCTGTAAGGGCGTTATAGTCCTCCAGCGTGATAAAATAGAGTTCTGTCATCTTGCTGTAATCCAGCGTACCATTTGCCTCATCCTCATACATGTTGAGCTGGAACTGGTCTCCTGACTGAATTCCATAGTTGTTATAGAGATAATAGTTCTGCACATCCTGCGCTGTCTCCCCATACTCTTCAAGCACCTGGTTCATGGTATCAATATAGGGCTTTGTGATGCTCTGACCGGGAGCTTTCGTAAACTCATCATACATACTGATGGAGATATCCCTTGTGTATCTCTGCTCCACCGCCTGGTCTGTCTGCGCATACAGACATATTGTAGAAGATACCGTTACCAGAACCATGGTTGAGAGAATACAGATCGATGCCAGACCCGCGCCGTTTCTCTTCATTCGGTATGCCATGGACGACAAAGATACGAAATGTTTCGTCTTATAGTAATAATTTTTATTCTTCTGCAGGATCTTGCACAGCGCCACTGATCCGGATATAAAGAGCAGATATGTGGCCACGATTACCATGATCACCGCATAGAAAAACATTACCATCGCGGACACCGGATCCAGAACCGCGACTGCCAGATAGTACGCGGCGCCAAGGATGATCAGGCCGATCAAAGCCAGGACCCAGTTTGCTTTCGGCGGCTTCTCACCCACATTCTCACTGCGCAGCAGTTCCACCGGCTTTAGCCTGTAGATAGATATGAGCATACGCACCATAATCAGAGCGAAAATCCCAAGAAACAACGCCGCCGTATACAGGACGGGCTCCGACTCAATGCTGATGCCGAATCCCGCGGTGCCTCCCAGCATCTTAACTGCCGCCAGCTCCGCAAGTTTTGAGAAGAGCACGCCACATGCAAGTCCCAGCACAATTGACACCACAGCAGTAATCAGATTTTCCCAGATCAGAATCTTTACCAGATTTCTCTTACCCATCCCCAGGATATTATACAATCCGAATTCCTTTTGTCTTCTGCGGATCAGAAACGAATTCGTATAGTAAAGAAAGATCAGCGCAAAGACAGCGATCACAAACACACCTACGCTTAGAAGTCCCTGCAGGAGATCTCCTCCCCGCATTGTTTTAAAGTTCTCGCTTACAGAGAGGAATCTGACTACATAAAACATCATAATCATACAGATGCAGGTTAGGATATATGGGAAATAAAATTTCCGATTCTTCAAGATTCCATCCTTTGCCAGCTTGATATAAAACCCGCCCTTCATCGTCTCTCACCACCTGTCGCAAGCATTGTAAGCGTATCAGAAATCTTCTGGTAAAGCTGTTCGTCTGACATGCCGCCCCTGTAAAGCTGATGGAACACCTCTCCGTCCCGTATGAAAAGCACCCTTCCCGCACGGCTGGCCGCCTTAACGGAATGTGTCACCATGAGGATGGTCTGTCCTTTCCTGTTGATCTTTGCGAACAGCGAGAGAAGTTCATCCGTAGATCTGGAGTCGAGAGCGCCTGTAGGCTCATCCGCAAGAATAATCCTCGGGTCTGTGATGAGCGCCCTTGCCGCTGCCACTCTCTGCTTCTGGCCTCCCGAAATCTCATAAGGGTATTTCTCCAGAAGAGCCGCAATTCCCAGCTCCTGAGCAATGGGCATCAGCTTCTTTATCATATCCTTATACGCCATGCCCTTAAGCACAAGAGGAAGAAGGATGTTATCCTTTACATTGAACGTATCCAGGAGATTGAACTCCTGGAACACAAATCCCAGGTTGTCCCTGCGAAACTGCGAGATATCCTTATCCTTGACCTCTGAGAGAGGCTTCCCGTCCAGGTATACCTCCCCTTCCGTCGGCTTATCCAAGGCTGCCATGATATTTAAAAGAGTGGTCTTTCCTGATCCGCTCTCACCCATGATCGCCACGTATTCCCCTTCTTCAACAGAGAAATTCACACAGGAGAGCGCCTGTACCTGATTTCCTCCGAACCGGGTTCTGTATATTTTCTTTAGATTCTTTACTTCTAAAACCGCCATTGCTTCAAACTCCTTTTGCTGATATTGTCCGGCGCGCCAATGCGCCCCTTGAACTGTACTCAGTATAACAAAAGAAGAGAGAATGCCGACATCGAATTCTGTGACATTCCCTCTGTCCTGTGTGACACTTTTGTAAGATCCTCACTCTGCATGAAATGGATAAGACGCAAGATCCACGATAAATCTGCTGCCTTTTCCCAGTTCAGACTCCACCGATATGCCGTGTCCCAGCTTATCTGCTGCCTTCTTGCACAAATACAGGCCGATTCCGGTGGATTTCTTATCTGTCCTTCCGTTATAACCGGTGTAGCCTTTTTCAAATATCCGCGGCAGATCCTCGGCAGAAATGCCGATTCCCGTATCTTCCACAATAAGCTGCTTTCGATCATTTACCCTGATTTCTACAGAACCTTCCGAAGTATATTTCACTGCGTTTGACAGAAGCTGCTCTATGATCAGGGACAGCCATTTTTCGTCTGTCAGCACCCACTCGGAAGTTCCCTCATAGACCAGACGGAGTTTTCTGCGGATAAATTGCCCCGCATACTTCCGGATCGCCTTCCTGATGATCTCATCCAGGCTGTACTCCTGAATCACCAGGTCTGACGCCCCCTCTCCCAGCCTGATATAGGAGAGCGCCATATCCGCATACTGTTCAACCCGGAACAATTCTGCTGCCAGCTCCCTGTTCTGAGGAGTATCTTCCTGCTGAAGCATCACCTTCATCACTGCAATAGGAGCTTTTATCTGATGCACCCATACGGCATAATAGTCCTCCATATCCCTTCTGTCAGCATCTCTTTTTTCCCGTTCCTTACTCACAGCCCGGCTGATCTGAACCAAAAGCTTCTGATACTCCTCCTCGATCTTGCTGTCCGCTCTGGGGAGCACATCCTCGATATCCGAGAACACACCCTCATCAAAACTAATCCTGCTCAGCCCCTCCTGTTTGCCGTTATTCCTCAGAAAGCCGATTAACAGGAAAACACATCCGCAGACAACAGATAACAGCAGCGGATACCACGCGGCGTCCATCTGTATCCCATAAAGAGCAAAGACTGTAGTAAATACCGCCCCGCAGATTATAAACAGAAGACATATATACCGGCAGTCATACACATACCTGAAAAACCGTTTCACCTTCTACACCTCCCTGCCAGCTCTGTCCACTTATGGCTGCTGTATAATATATCCCTCACCGACCTTTGTCGTAATAAAGTCTGTAAGTCCTGCCTTTTCAAGCTTCTTCCGAAGTCTTGCGATATTAACCGTCAGCGTATTCTCCTCGATATAATTATCCGTCTCCCACAGTCTTGTCATCAGCGTATCCCTGCTGACGAGCCTTCCCTTGTTCTCCATCAGCGTCTGCAGAATACGAAATTCATTCTTTGTCAGACTGATCTTCTCGCCCTCATAAGTCAGGGTTGTATCATACAAGTTCAGAATCGCTCCCCTGTGTTCCAATACCGGTATTTTCCCAGACAGATCATAAGTCCGTCTCAACACTGCCTGCACCTTCGCAGTAAGCACACTCAGATCAAAAGGCTTGGCAATAAAGTCATCCCCGCCCATATTCACGGCCATGATAATATTCATATTATCCGCCGCAGAGGAAATAAATATAACCGGGACATTCGAAATCCTGCGGATCTCACTGCACCAGTGATATCCATTGTAAAACGGAAGCGTAATATCCATAAGAACAAGATGAGGATCATACTCGGTAAACCTGATCAGAACATTCTGGAAATCCTGTACATATTCCGCCTCATTCCCCCACATCTTCATCTCTTTCTGTATCGCCTGCGCCATTGGCAGATCATCCTCAACAATCAGTATTTTATACATGCCGGCCTCCTTACGCATGAAGAGAGTCCACCGGGAGGCGTCCTGATGCACCTCATTGATTTTGCCGGGGACACTCGTCTATACATCCAGTTTTACCACAAAGTGCATCTCATATCAATAGTTCAGCTATTTAGCGCACTAACAGTTCCCGACGAAATGTGTCCGGAAGCGGAGCGGATAGTTTGCGATACGTATTCTGTGAAAGGGGACAGCCGTGCGATGTTCCGTTCCAGAATCCGGAAAATCTAGCAGGCCGAAGAGATGTTTAAATCATGACCGCCCGTCAAACGGGCGGTTTGCTCTGAGGCTATAAGCCTCTGTTACCGGCCAGCGCCTAAAGACGCTGGCTTTCACTTTGTTCAAGCCGTATTGCCTTTGACTCGTCGCTGCCCTTGAAAGGGCGTCCGTATTACCGGCTACCCTTGAAAGGGTCTTCGTATTCTTTTACACTAAGTTTATCCATTGCAATATCATGTTTTTCCTGCTCTTGGATATACTTCTTTATGGTTGCCTCATTAAGCCCTACTGTGCTTACATAATATCCCTCTGCCCAAAAGTGTCTGTTAGCAAACTAGCCATAGGGACACCCTCCACCAATCAACAAATACACACAGACAGGCCGCCGCTAAATTGTAGGGATTTGCTTCAAAAAACCGCATAAATCCGCCGTTTTCGGATGGTGGATATTTCAAAAGGTGTTGCTTTCGGGCAGCGCCTTTTGTTTTGCCGGTCTGAAAGAAAAGGGGGTGAAAACATGGCCGAGCCGGGTGCATTGGATTACTTTTACGGAACCGAGGCAGAGCAATATACCTTTTACCGGATTCCGAAGGTGTTGTTTACCGACCCCGGCTTCCGGCGCATAACAGCAGACGCGAAAATCCTGTATGGCCTGATGTTGGATCGCATGGGGCTGTCCATACGCAATAACTGGCTGGACGAACAGGAGCGCGTGTTTATCTACTTCACGTTGGAAGAAGCAATGGACGCGATGTGCTGCGGCCACAACAAGGCGGTGTCCCTGTTCACCGAGTTGGACAAGGTGGGCCTGATCGAGCGTAAGAAGCAGGGCCAGGGCCGCCCTACAAAAATCTACGTCAAGAACTTCATCCGGAAAGAGGAAGTCAAGACTTCCGAAAATCGGAAGTCTGCACTTCCCGAAAGCGGAACTCTTGA
>CALWTQ010000053.1 GCA_944384505.1 uncultured Mediterraneibacter sp. | reverse complement strand
AGCAACAAGATGGGTAATTCCTTACTGGCTGTAAGGGGTATTAACCATAAATATATTGTAGTAGGGGATTAGGGAAACTTGAAGTTGCGGCTGCGGATGTTAGGGCAGGAGGGGAGATTGTCTGAGCGAAGCGAGTTGCTCCCCTCCTGTCCTTGCATCTAATCCGCAGCCGGAACTTCTTAGTTTCCCTTATCCCCTGGAGCGAAGCCCTGAGCCGTCCTCTATCCCCGCAGAATACGTCTTGAGAATCGACTCTGTTTTCGGACGTTTTGTAAAAGGACGTTAGTGAACTTTATAGCTGCAAAGTTGCAGTTCTCCTTGTCCGCTGCTGAGACAGATGATAAAATATTAAAATAAAGCAAAGAGCTTCCGGACATATGCACCAATCCGGTATTGAAAGTAAAAGGAGCAGTTCAGACAAATGGGAATTTACTTAAATCCTCCTGCAGACGGATTCGAAGATATTCTGCAGGACAACATGTATGTTGACAAAACAGGACTTATCACATATACAAACCAGGTCATGCGGACTTCAAGAAAGCTAACCTGTGTCAGCCGTCCACGGAGATTCGGAAAGTCCTATGCGGCGCAGATGCTGGTTGCATTTTATTCCAAAGGCGCAGATTCCAGACATCTGTTCGAAGCGCTCCGGGTTTCCAATCCGCCGGAAGATTTGACCAAAGAGGAGCGTCGTCAGGAACTTATAAACTACGAGCAGTATCTTAATCAATGCGATGTTCTTTTTTGGGATATGACATGGTTTATATCAAACGCCGAAAAAATAGAGGATACAATACTGAATCTGCAGACCGCTATCGTTTCGGAACTGCAGCATGAATTTCCCGGATGCATTCCGTCGGGGATTACATCGATCGCAGAATCTCTGCTGAATATCAGTGCAAAAACCGGAAGAAAGTTCTTTCTTATTATAGATGAATGGGATGCTCTGTTTCGCGAGGCTAAAGACAATACGGAGCTTTTAAAAACGTATCTCCAGCTCCTGCGCGGTCTGTTTAAAGGAGGCCAGGTATCCCGTTTTCTGACCGGGGCTTATATGACAGGGATTCTTCCGATCAAAAAGTACGGCACCCAGTCTGCCCTGACAGATTTCTGTGAATATACTATGCTGGAGCCTGGGCCTCTGGCTGAATATACCGGATTCACAGAGCAAGAGGTAAAATTGCTCTGTCAGAACCATGGCCTGAGTTTTGATGAGGCACAACGGTGGTATGACGGATACCGCTTTGATCAGATCGGGTACGTCTATAATCCGAATTCGGTTATTAAAGCAGTTCTCGGGCATCGTTTCAGCAGTTACTGGACCTCTACGGAGACTTATGAATCTCTGATGATCTATATTGATCTGAATTATGATGGCCTGAAAGATGCCATTTTAGACATGTTGGGAGGAAAACGCTGCAGGATAGACGCCGGAGCTTTTCAAAATGACATGACCTCTCTCAAGAGCCGTGATGATGTCCTGACTCTGCTTATCCACCTGGGATATCTCGCTTATGATATTGATAAAAAAGAGGTCTATATCCCGAACCGGGAGATACGCGAGGAATTTATCCGGGCAATACGGAATGGGAAACGCAGAGAACTGGTAAAAGCGGTTGAACTCTCAGACAGACTCCTCGATGCCACTCTTCACGAAGACAGTGAAACTGTGGCTGCGCTGATCGAAGAAGCTCACCTGGCGAATACCGCGCCTAAATATTATAATAATGAGCAGGCGCTCCGCTCTGTAGTCGTGATGGCTTATCTTAGCTGTATTGATCATTATCGGCGGTTTGAGGAACTGTCCGGCGGGCATGGTTATATCGATCTTCTGTTTCTTCCAGATGCAGCCTCTTCTGATCCCGCCCTGCTCATCGAACTGAAATGGGACAAAAGCGCAGATAAAGCTGTCTCACAAATCAAAGAAAAGAACTATACGCAGTTCGCAGAAAAGTTCGGATATACAGGGCCGATTCTCTTGATCGGGATTAGTTACAGTACAAAGACCAAAAAGCACACCTGCAGAATTGAACGGTATGAACTTTAGTTCCAAGGGCGAAAAGACATTATATATAAAACGCTTTATGCTTGAACAGGCAGCTTTTCGGCTGCCTGTTTTTCTTATTTGCTGCCATAAGCAGACGAAATGCCCATCCTCTCAAACTGCTCCTGAGGGCAGTCATTCTCCCGCATCATCTTTGCCATAAGCTCTGTCATCCGTTTTTCCTGCGCCGCATCCTCCACCGGATGCAGTTGTGCGGGATCCTCCTTTATGTGAAACAGCATAGACGGGTAATCTGCCTGGGAAATGTGATTCCTGCTCTCCAGTTCCATAACCGGGATCCCTTTCGTAAAAGAGAACGGTTCATGCAGTCTCATTGTACGCAGCACTTCATTATTAATAAAGGCTCTGCGGCCGCCGTGCCGAGTCGGCATCAAAGTATACTCATGCCTTGGCTGATTTCCCGGAAGGGGGCTGCGCATATAGACCCATTCTCCGTCCGTACAGCAGACCTGTCCCCCGAATATGCCAAACAGGGCTCCTTCGCGCACAGGTTCATTGCGCTCCAGCGCCGGGCGCAGAGGCCTTCCCTCCATATCTTCCGGCAGGGGCTGTCCAAAATATTCCAGAAGCGTGGCCGGCAGGTCAATCGTCTGCACCAGGCAGTTTGTCCTCGTCCCTTTCTTCCCGCATCTCGGATCCCATATAAACAACGGCGTATGAGCCACCTCCGCATAGAATGGGCAGTGGCATTTCGCCCACTGTCCATGCTCGGCCAGAAGAAATCCATGATCCGTGTTCACGATCAGCATCGTATCTTCCCAGAGTCCATACTCGTCCATCGCATCCAGAACACGCCCCAGATTTTCATCGCACATTTTCAGCACAGACGCATACTGCCTGCGCATATGGTCTATAAATTCCGGGCTGTCCTCATCGTTTACCGGTCTGTAATCCGGCCAGTCGCAGAAAGGCCCCTCATAATGATCCGGGAACTGTTCTTTGTATTCCGGCTGGCTGAAAAAAGGTTCATGAGGGTCAAATGTCTCGATCTGCAGGAACCAGTTGTCTTTTTCATGGTTTTTCTCCAGGAATTCCAGCCCCTTCTGAAAAGTCCGGTACTGAGGCTGGGCCTTGGCTGTAGTCATGGCTGTCCGGTTGGCAAAGTCCTGCCCCACCCAGTTGTCCTTCGGATCCCCGCATACGTTTCTTGTAGATTCTGGAACGCTTGTGAATCCCACCAAAGGCTGCCAATTATCGCCCTCCTGGCCCCGCACACACTCCCATGTAGTATAACGCTGATGATAAGTGGCGCCTCCGTCCTCCCAATAGTGATAGTGGTCGCTGACCAGATGAGTATGAATTCCCGCGTCCTTTAAGATCTGCGGCATGGAATCGTCAAAAGGTTCCAGAGGCCCCCAGCTGCGGTGCAGGAAGTTATATCGTCCCGTGTGCAGTTCGCGGCGTGCCGGCATGCAGGGCATACTTCCCACCCAGCAGTTGTCAAAGACAACTGATCTCTGCGCCAGCCGCTCAAAATTCTCCGTCCGTGTCCAGTCACAGCCATAAGGCTTAAGCATATGGCGGTTCAGAGAATCAAACATTACCATAATCGCTTTCATAACCGACTCCTTTCCTTCGCTGCTGCTGCTTTATTTTCCCTTCCGGCGGTATTCATAAGGACTCATGCCGTACTTTTTCTTAAATGTAGTAGAAAAATAGCTGGCATTATAATATCCCACCTGCTGGGCGATTGTCTGTACCCGAAGAGCCGTATTCTCCAGAAGCTGTACCGAGTGCTGGAGGCGGACGTCAGTCAGATAATTCACAAAAGTCTGCCCCGTTTCCGTTTTAAACGCCCGGGAGAAGTAATCGGGATTTAAGTATACCTGCGCGGCGACCTGCTCCAAACTGAGCTGCTCCGCATAATGTGCATTGATATACTCCACCGCGAGCCGGATATTCTTCGACTTGGGAGCCGGCTGGGCGTCTGTCAGCCTGCACTGCCCTGCCACAATATCCATCACCTGCTCCGCTTCTTCGAGAGAAACGCACTGCTGCAGCTGCGCGCGGAGCACATCTGTATTCTCCAGAGTGACTCCGTTTCCTTTTGCTTCAAATTCTAAAAGATCAAACGCGTCCATACAGAGCTTACACACAGCGTCTACCTCCAGAATCCTCTGTTCTGCCGCTTCGGCAAGGAAGTCCTTTATAATCTTATATCTCTGATATCCTTCCGCCTGATGAAGACGCACGCGCTGTTCTGTGAATGTACTTTTCCACATCTGGTACTTCTGACGCAGCTCCGTAAGTGAATATCTCGGTTCATACAGCCGTTTTTCTCCGGTGTAAAAACCATCTGCCAGAGACCAGGAAGCCTGCCAGACGATAAAAGGGATCCGGCGCATCTCATCCGCAATCGTGCTTACACCGACCATACAGTCATTCATTTGCTGGACCTGCCTTGCATATTCCCTGAGCTGCCACGATTTTTCAAGTGTACTGAGAGTTTTCGGGAAATTTCCCACAATCATATATACACGGTCCGTATAATCAAATCCAGCCACATGCCGCGTCTGGCTCTCCTTCGGGAAAATCAGCTCCCCGCTTAACATATTTTTCTTCCACACTGCCAGCGCAAACAGGCCATTATCTCTCCATCTTAAATTACATTCATGCAGCTTTTCCAGATCCTCAGGGCTGAGTTCTCTCTTCTGCCGCAGGATTCTGCTGACCACGGACTGCACCTGGGATGCGCTGGCAATATCCATTTCATCTTTTCCCTGAGTCATCTGCAGTTCCCTGGCCGCCCGGTCTAAGAGCTCCTGAAGCAGGTCATTCTGCATTTCCGTTTTCAGAAGATACTCTGACGCGCCGTCCCTGAGCGCCTGACGCACCAGGTCAAAGTCGGAAAACGCGGTCAGCATGACAACTTTCACATGGCTGCTGATCGCGCGCAGGGCATGCAGCAGCTCCAGTCCGTCCATGACAGGCATTTTAATGTCAGTCAGAACGAGATCCGCCTCTTCCTTCTGAAACATCTCGAGAGCTTCCGCGCCATTGTGGGCCACTCCCGCGAGCTCGCAGACCGGATTCTGGGAAATGCAGAACTGCAGCCATTCACAAATCATGACCTCATCATCTACCACCAGAACTTTCATGATCTTCCTCCTTTTGTAATACAGCGGGCATCAACAGCGTAACCGTAGTGCCGATCCCTAATGAACTTTCCACAGAAAGGCCATAGACCTCACCGAAATTCAGACGGATCCTCTTATGTACATTAGACATGCCGATAGAATGTTCGTCTTTAACTTCCTCCTGGTTATAGCGCTCGCGCACCTTGAGCAGCGTTTCATTGTCCATGCCTGCCCCGTCGTCAGTGATCGTCAGCTGCAGGTTCTCACCCAGAAGCGCCGACTCAATTACAACTGTTCCCGCCTCGTTTTTGGCCTCGATTCCATGGAAAATAGCGTTTTCCACAAGAGGCTGCAGGATCAGCGGCGGCACCATACAGTGTTCCGTCCCCTCCTGCATCTCTATCTCATAATTGATCTTTTCTCCATATCTTAACTTCTGTACAACAAGATATTTTCTGGTTGTCTCCAGCTCATCGCACAGCGGCACCATTGTATCTTTCACTCCCAGAGTGCTCCGCAGCAGGTCAATAAACGCGCTGAGCATCTGGGAAGCCTGACCGCTCTTTCCGACTTCCACCGCGCAGCGTATAGAAAACAGCATATTATAGAGAAAATGCGGGTTAATCTGAGCACGCAGGAAATTCACCTCCAGCACGCGCTTCTGCTGTTCTCTCTCCTGAATAATATCCATAAGACTGGATATTTCCACTGCCATATGATTAAAGCTCTCCTGAAGATGGTCGATCTCATGCGTCCCGTTCTTCACACTTGGCGGTGTGAAATCCCGGCTTCCGAACTTATCCATGGCCCGGCTCAATTCCGTAAGCGGATGAGATACATGCCGGGAAATATAGATGGACACCGCAACTGCAAGAATCATTCCCGTAGCGAGAAGCGTCCCCAGTATCCAGTATGTCCTGGTGAGCGTGCCTAAGATTATGCTCGTCGGGCTTTCCTCTACAATCGTCCATCCCGTCTTTTCATCCAGATACGTAGAGAGCATATAGTTTTTTCCCAGTTTCTGAATTATGTTTGACTGGTTTGTGCCATAGGCGTCCTCCATATAATTCACATCGATAAACTGCTTTCCAAGCATCTTTTTATTCGAATGAGACACAATATAGCCGTTCTGATCATAAATATAGATCTCGCCGCCTTGTTCCTCTGTGGACGAATAAAGCTCCTCCAGATACTTCTCATCAATCAGGATCAGCAGGACGCTCTCACCGCCGCCTCCCACCAATGTCCTTCCGGCCGCGAAATGATAGGCCGTTCCTTCCTCTGTATTGCTGCTGAATGTCCTGGAAAACTGTACCTCTCCATACTCCCCATTATCCAGAGCGGTCCGCAGATACCTGTACCAGGGTTCATAGGGCCATGTAGCCACATCATCGCCCACTCCGTCTGAACAATAGAGGTATCCGTTGTTCCCCATAAGCACCACGTCAAATCCAAGACCGATGTGGCTGAATACCTCGTCATAGATTTCTTTCTGTGAGTCCAGATAAATAGTTGCCGCCTTCTGTTCATCCTCAGTCATCTGCAGGTCCAGAAATCCATTGCTCTGAATCTCATGACTGTACAGATTCGACAGCGTCGTGCTGCTGGTCTTAACGATATCGGCGCGCTCCGCGATCTGCTGCAGCACAGCGGTCCGGTTGCTTCCGATCTGATCGATCAAAAGATCCCTGATAGAGAGGCTCACCAGTATGATAACCGCCGTAAAAAAAAGAGCGAACACGAGAAAATAGGTCAAAAACAACTGTGTACGCAGCTTTTTCGTACTTACCGCAAATTTCCTGAACCATCTTTTCATCGCGTTCACTCCCAGACTATTTTATTTGATATGGTGCAAAGTTCGGATTCTCCCGAATATAATCATCACAGCTGTGGGCCGGTGCGCCTTTCCCCCACAAGCCTGCCAGACCGATCTGTCCGGATCCGAATACAGCTTCTTTTGCCCCGTCAATCTCCGGATTGACGTACTTTGCGAACCAGCTTTCCAGACGCAGGCGCATTTCCTGTTCCAGATCTTCTACACCGCCTTCCTTCAACAGGTTTTTCGTCTCGCCGGGATCGTTTTGAAGATCATAAAGTTCATTGGGTCCATAGGGATAACGAACCACATATTTGGACCTCCGGTCCCGGATCATCCGGTTTGGCCCGTACTCATCAAAAACGACTACCTCATCGCGCTGGTTAAATTCTTCTCCCTTAAGCGCCGGGGCAAATGACACTCCCGGACGCTCTGCTTTATCTGATGGCTCAAGGCCCAGATAATCCAGCAGCGTAGGCATAAAATCATATGCGGAGACCAGGGCGTCGCACACTGTGCCTGCCGGGATATGTCCCGGATGCCGCGCAATAAAGGGCACCTTCACGGATTCTTCGTACATGTTTAACGGGAATGTGGCATTTCCCTTTCCCCACATTCCATGATGCCCGCAGGAAAATCCGTTGTCCGATGTAAATATCACCAGTGTGTCGTCACTTAAATCCAGTTCATCCAGTTTCGCAAGAATCTTCCCAATCCCCGCGTCCATAGCTGTAACCGCCGCGTAATACCCGATCAGATTGCTTCTCTCATCCTCAAGAACTTCATCAGTCAGGTAGATGCTGTCCGGATGCCGCGTCTCCTTTGTCAGACGGGGCACAGATTCAAACGGGCAGTCCTTATACAAATCTGTATATTCTTTCGGATGATTATTCAGCCATGGCGCGTGAGGAGCAGTGTAGGCTACATGGAGGTAAAACGGCTGCTCTTCGCCCTTTCTCGACTCCAGGAATTCTACCGCGTCATCTGTGATCGCGTCCGTCACATACCGCTCTTCTCGGTATAGCTTCCCGTCTTTATACATAAGAGCACCGTAATATGGTCCTCCTCCTGACTTATGGCTGAACCAGTGGGTAAATCCCTGCTGCACTTTCGCGGAAGCTCCCATGTGCCACTTCCCCGACAGTGCGCAGCTGTATCCATTTTCCGCCAAAGCTTTCGTATAAGAATACTGACCCGCCAGATATTCCAGAGCTGCCTGCCGCTCATCATCATCCCTCAGCCAGTCATGCACTCCATGCCGGGATGGAATCGTCCCTGTCAGCAGGCTTGCCCGCGCCGGAGAACATACCGGAGAGGCACAGAAAAAGTTGTCGAAGCGCATCCCCTGCTCTGCCAGACGGTCTATATTCGGTGTAATAATTTCCTTGTTGCCGCTGCATCCCAGCGACCAGTATCCCTGATCGTCAGAAATAATGAATACAATATTCGGCTGTCTTCTCATTACGGATACCTCCTGATTATATCAACCCATCTGTCTGATGTAAAGCTGTACGCCGTATGGCCGCTGTTTATAACAGTTCAGACGCGCCATTCGTAAAACCGCACTTCGTGCTAACTGCGGCATACGCCGCTGTTTTACTCATGACCTGGCGCTCCCCCATACTGGCGCCCACTCGCAAAAACATGCGAGCATGTTTTCGCTTCCCGTACGCCGTATGGCTGAACTGTTACCACCACTTGATCAGATCGGTTACTTCGTTACGCAGTTTTACGAAATCCGGGCTGGCAATGTCTCTCGGCCTCGGCAGATCGTTATCAATCGCCTGCTTGATGCTTGTAGGCTTATTTGTCAGCACAAGAATGCGCTGTCCCAGATATACCGCTTCCTCAATGTTATGAGTGATGAATATAACCGTGGTGCCTGTACGCTGCCACAGACTGATCAGCTCATCCTCAAGATGATATCTGAGCTGAATGTCCAGCTGTCCGTATGGCTCATCCATCAGAAGCAGATCGGGCTGTGTAGCGAATGCCCTCGCGATTACAACACGCTGCAGCATACTTGCTGAGAGCTGGTCCGGATAGTACTTCCGGTATTTTGTCAGTCCTACAATGTCCAGATATTCGTTGACAAGGGCCTGGGCCTTTGATTTCTCAACGCCTTTGATATCCAGGCCGAACCCTACGTTTTCTTCCACTGTCAGCCAGGGCATTGTGGAGTACTCCTGGAAGATATAAGCAATATTCTGTTTCTTAAGATCTACAGGCTGTCCGTCCAGAAGGATCTCTCCTGCTGTGGGCTCATATAATTTTGTCAGGCTGTTCAGGAAAGTGGTCTTGCCGCAGCCTGTAGGGCCTACAATACACAGGAATTCTCCGGCCTGTACATCGAATGAAATATTATCCAGCACAAGGAGGTCTCCGAACTTTTTCGTCAGATTTCTCACCTGCACTTTAGGCTGTTTGTTCTCTTGCATGGCAATTTCTCCTCTCTTACAGCGTCAGATCCATATTGTCAGTGATAAGCTGGCGCAGACGCAGAAATTCTGGATCCACATAGTCTCGGGGATGAGGCATATTGATCTCATACTCTTCCTTGATGTGAGTCGGGCAGTTCGTCAGCAGTATAATACGATCCGCCAGGAAGAGGGCTTCCTCGATATTGTTCGTGACAAATACTACCGTTCGTTTCTCTTTCTGCCAGATTCTCTGGAGCTCTTCCTCCATCATATATCTTGTCTGAGCATCCAGATGTCCGAAAGGCTCGTCCATCAGCATGATGTCCGGCTCATTCGCATATGCGCGGGCAATACCGACACGCTGTCTCATTCCTCCGGAGAGCTGATTCGGATAGCTCTTTTCAAATCCGGTCAATCCTACCAGATCCAGGTATTTCTTTACGCGCTCCTGTACTTCTTTCTCCGGGAGATGGCGCACTTTGGGACCGAAACCGACATTTTCCTCAACAGTCATCCAGGGGAACAGAGATGTCTTTTGATAGACAAACCCTCTCTCAGGAGCCGGTTTTGTCACTTTCTGGCCCCGGGCCAGCACTTCTCCCTCTGTAGGCATATCAAGTCCCGCAAGGATATTAAGCAGAGTAGTCTTTCCACACTGTCCGGCCCCGAACAGGACAAGGAACTCATTTTCATATACTTCAAAATCCATGCCGCGGAGAACTTCATTCTTTCCGCTGCCGTCATAGCTGTCAAAGCTGCGTCCCACGTTCCGGCATTCAAGCACCGGAGTTTTTGTTTTTACATTCCCTTCTGAGCGTTCCATGAGCACAGTCTCCTTTCCAATGCACTTGTGATGTTTGCAAGAGCAAATCCGACAATACCGATCGCCACAATACCGACCATGATCTGAACTGTATTTCCGGTACTCATACCTCTGATGATCACCCAGCCTACGCCTTCATTGGACTGGATCATCTCAGAGCCTACCACCGCGCTCCAGCCCGCTGTTACCGCGATCTGCAGACCGGCGAAGATATACGGGACTGAGGACGGAAGCACAATCTTAAAGAAGACCTGTTTCTCGCTGGCTCCCAGCATGCGGGCAGCACCGATCAGCTCAGGATCAACGTTCTTCGCGCCATCGTATGTATTTACTGTTATAAAGCAGAAGCATCCCAGGAAGATAATGAAGAACTTACCTGTATCGCTCAGCCCGAACCAGAGGATGGAAAGCGGAATCCACGCCAGCGGAGGGATCGGACGGATAAACTCAAAGATCGGTTTGAAAATTGCCTCAAACAGTTTAGAATACCCCATTCCCACGCCAAGCGCGATACCGATGATAGTAGCGAAAATAAACGCCACAGCCACACGGTACAGGCTCACGCCCACATGCGCCAGCATAGTGTGTTGTCCGATGGGCTCAACAAAGCTTCTTGCAAAAGCGGCAAGGACTTCGCTTGCCGGAGGAAGGAACATGGACGCGCTGGTAAATCTCGCTACAAGCTCCCAGACAATGAGCAGTCCCACCAGGGAAATAATCGTGTATATCACAATAAGCTGTTTCGTCGAGAACCGGCTGTTTGTCGTTGAATCAATCATGCTTTCTTCCCCCTCTTTACGAATTTCTTCTGAAGTTTCTCAAGTACAGTGTTAAGCAGAAGTCCCACAAAACCAATTGTAATCATACCAACGATGATCACGTCCGGACGTCCTAACAGACGGGAGATCTGAATCATATATCCAAGGCCGCTTGTCGCCGCGAGCATTTCTGCCGCTACCAGCGCAACCCATGCAGATCCCAGAGCAAGACGGAGTCCTGTGAAGATCATAGGAAGGGCTGTGGGGATCGCGACCTTGAACAGAAGCTGACGGTTTGTAGCGCCGAATGTCTTTCCCACCCACAGATGAACCTGGCTTGTCTGCCGGATTCCTGTATAAGAATTCACTGTAGCGCTGATAAATGCTGCGAAAAAGATAATGCCGACTTTGGATGCGTATCCGATTCCCAGCCAGAGGATCATCAGCGGAATCCATGCCAGGGCCGGTACCGGACGGATAATGTCAAACAACGGCTTTGCAACCAGTTCGAATCTGCGGCTCCAGGCCATTCCGACTCCAAGAGGCACACCGATAATAACACCAACCACATAACCTCCCAGGGCGATCTTAAGGCTGGAAAGGATATTCTGAATCAGGCTTGATCCGTCCGGAACTGTTCCGCCGGTCAATTTATACCAGAATGTCTCCACGATCTTCGTAGGGCTTGGAAGCATCACTGGACTGACAAGATGAAGGATGTCTGTCACAAGCTGCCATATGAAGAGCACGAACACGAAAGAGCATGCGGAGATCACAGTATATTTATGTTTTGAAAAAAATGACTTCATATGCTTTCACACCTTTCTAAAAAAGAAGGCCTGCGCCTTGACCAAAGCCGCAGGCCTTCTTTTTTTATAACCTACTGATATTTTTCTACAAATGTTGTGATTATGTTCGTATTAAACTTCTCAGTCGCGCTTGCGTCCAGCTGTCCCTGGTCTACATAGAACTCGCCGAGCTCTTTCGCGAATGTTCCAAGTTCACGGCCTTTCCACTCATCAGCGGTAAGCCAGTTTACGCGGTCGAGATCCGCCACACAGTTCTCACGGCTTGTCTCCATACCAGATTCCTCAAGGAACTGTACCAGAAGGTCCGCCGCTGCGTCCGGGTCGTCCTCAAGAGCTTTGTTTGCTTCCATTACGCAGTCTACATAAGCTTGGATCAGATCAGATTTTTCATCCAGTGACTTCGGATTGCCGACGATCATATCAACGTAACGTGTTCCCATATCCGCAAGGTTCGCAACCTGTACATATCCATCGTTCTCAGCATCAAAGAATGTAGGAACGTTCAGGGAAGCTGCGTCGCCCTGTCCGGACTGCAGTGCCTGATAAGCCTGTACAGTGTCCATGTTGACGATGTTTACGTCTGTTGCTTCCATTCCAAGCTTCTCCAGCCATTTGAGAACAGTAAAGTGCTGTGCTGTTCCAACCGGTGTAAGAACTGTGATGCCCTTTACTGTATCCGGGCTTCCGAGAACTGTCGGATAAGAAGGATTGTATCCTGTATCCTCTGCAATCGGAGAATCCGGAGCCACGAACACTCCCTGTCCGTCTGTGGATTCAAGCACTTCTCCGATAATCAGCTCATCGTAGTTCGCCATACCGGTAACAGCTGCCGCTCCCATGTGTCCCACATCCCACAGATCCGCTGCGAGAGCTTCATTCATCGGGGCTCCTGTATCAAACATGGTAACTTCCATTTTGAATCCGGCTGCCTCATCCAGTCCGTTCTCCTGGATATAATAAGTCGGCAGACTTGTGATCGTAGGCATTGCAGCCACTCTCAGAACCGGAAGATCTCCGCCGTCGTCTGAGGATCCGCTCGATGATCCTCCGCTGCTGCTGCCGCTGCCGCTGCATGCTGCCAGAGACAATGCTGTAGCTGCCGCCAGTAAAAGTGCAAGTGCTTTTTTCATTTTCATACTACTTCCTCCTTTTTCAAATAGCTTATCTGTTTTTGTTGTACTCATTATAGCAATGCAGATTTTACCCGTGTTTTGAATATTTTTACTTTTCTTTACCGATATATCTCCTTATTTTTCTTTTTTTGACATTATATTTTTATTTCCGACGTTTAAACCTTATTTTTTAGCAATTCTGCATAAATCACAGCTTTATTTTTTAGTATTTTATCCTATTCCCCCTCTGTATTCCCATGCTTTTATCTCCATAATTACATATTCCATACAAAAGGATGCGCACCGGTCATCCGGCCGGTGCGCATCCTTTTATATACATTTGCAATATTTCACTTTATCCACATATCGCTACATCTCATCGACAACCGCCGGTTCCTCTTCCTCAAGAGCTTCCTCGTACCGGCTCAGGATCGTTGTCTGAATCCTCTCCCTTGTCCCTGAATTAATCGGATGAGCAATATCCCTGTATTCCCCGTCCAGAGCTTTCTTGCTCGGCATTGCGATAAATAAACCTTTTTCCCCCTCGATCACCTTGATATCATGAACCACAAACTCATCATCGATCGTGATAGATACCACGGCTTTTAATTTCCCTTCTTTTGCTACTTTTCGTACACGTACATCTGTGATCTGCATACTTTTAAGTCTCCTTTCCTTTTCCCCTGTTCCTTACAGTATAGATCTATACCTCTGTAGTATTTTTCTGACGCATCTTCTCAAAATCTGCCGCATCTACAATGCATACCGTTCATTCTTTTCTACGACTACTTTCACACCATTCTCCCCGACATGTCTTGTATTGGCCCGGATCGTGTCGCGGCTCTCCACAATACAATTCTCGATGTATGTGTTATCACCCAGATATACATCATTTAGAATGATGGAATTCTTAATCACACAGTTATTCCCGACAAACACTTTCTTGAAGATTACAGAATTTTCCACTGTACCGTTGATGATACTTCCACTGCCCACAAGGCTGTTCTTCACAACCGCACCCGGATTATATTTTGCGGGCGGCTGGTCACTGACCTTGGAATACACCGCCGGAAGTTCTTTGAAGAAATAGTGGCGCACATCCGGTTTCAGGAAATCCATGTTCGTCTTATAATACGCGTCTACTGTCGAGATGTTGTTCCAGTATCCATTGATCTTATAACCGTATATCTTTTTCAGATTCTTGTACCTGATCAGGATATCGGTTACAAAGTCATACCGCTCCTCCTCGGCGCTGTGCTCGATCAGGTCAATGAGCAGCCTCCTGCGGATCACATAGATACCGGTGGAGATTGTCCGGGAGTTCGCTACCATTGGCTTTTCCTCAAACTCCTCGATCCTGGAGGCTTCATTCATCCGGATCGTTCCGAATCTTGTAGCGTCTTCTCCCTCTTCCAGTTCCTTGCATACCACTGTAATATCCGCTTTCTTCGCGATGTGATACTCCAGCACTTTATTGTAATCCATCTTATAGACCGCATCGCCGGATGTGATGATCACATACGGCTCATGGCATTTCCTCAGGAAATCCAGGTTCTGATAAATAGAATCCGCGGTTCCTCTGTACCAGTATCCGTTATCAGCGGTAATCGTCGGAGTAAATACATACAGGCCTCCCTGCTTTCTTCCGAAGTCCCACCACTTTGATGAATTCAGATGTTCATTCAGAGACCTGGCGTTGTACTGGGTCAGAACCGCAACCCTCTGAATATGAGAGTTTGTCATATTGCTCAGCGCAAAGTCAATCGCCCGGTAGCTCCCTGCCACAGGCATTGCGGCTACTGCCCGCTTTGCTGTAAGCTCATGCATCCTCCTGCTGTTTCCGCCTGCCAGAATGATCCCTACTGCCCTCATACTCTGTCACCTGCCTTTATCAATGTCTCGCCGCTCTCCAGCACTCCGCCAACATAATCCTCAGATGAAGTGACTCCGCTGATCGCGGTATTCTTTCCGATCTGCACTCCGGGCGGGATCACTGAATTCTCACCAATCGTCGCCAGGCCGCCGCTGTAGATATTAGGCTTTGTCTTATTCGGAACCTCTCCTCCGATTCCAATAGATGTGCCGCTGCCAACCACAGTATCCTCTGCTATAATAGCTTTTTCTATCACGCAGTTCTCGCCGATCGTCACGCCCTGCATGATAATGGAATCGCGCACAACACTTCCCTTCCCGATCGTAACGCTGCCGCCGAGCACAGAGCTGTGAACTTCTCCGTAGATTTCGGAGCCGTTGCTGATGATGCACCGGTCAACCACTCCCTGCTCCGCAATATACTGCGGAGGAATATTAGCGCTGTTCGTATAGATCTTCCAGAACTCTTCATATAAATTGAACTCCGGAATGATATCGATCAGCTCCATATTCGCTTCCCAGTAGGAGCTTAATGTCCCCACATCTTTCCAGTATCCGTTGTACTCATAGGCAAAGAGCCTGTCCCCCTTGCTGTGGCAGTAGGGGATAATATGCTTTCCAAAGTCACAGTTCGGCTGATCCTTGAGCTTAATCAGCGCTTCCTTGAGCACCGGCCAGCTGAAGATGTAGATTCCCATGGAAGCCAGGTTGCTGCTGGGCTTCTCTGGTTTCTCCTCAAATTCCTTGATCCGGCTCTCGTCATCTGTCACCACGATACCGAAACGGCTTGCCTCCTCAATCGGCACCGGCATGGCGGCGATTGTCACATCCGCCTTGTTCGCCTTGTGAAAATCCAGCATCACTTCATAATCCATCTTATAAATATGGTCACCGGACAGAATCAAAACATAATCCGGATTATATGTCTCCATGTAATTCAAATTCTGATAGATTGCGTTTGCCGTACCTGTATACCACTCACTGTTAGAGCTCTTCTCATACGGCGGCAAAATAGAAACCCCTCCAACGTTTCTGTCCAGATCCCACGGGATCCCAATCCCGATATGGGTATTCAGGCGTAATGGCTGATACTGCGTCAGCACGCCCACGGTATCGATTCCCGAATTAATACAGTTGCTAAGCGGGAAATCAATAATCCGGTACTTGCCTCCAAAAGCCACTGCCGGTTTTGCGACTTTTGCCGTAAGTACGCCAAGCCGGCTGCCTTGTCCTCCCGCCAACAGCATGGCAATCATTTCCTTTTTGAACATTGCGTCACCTCATTTCTAGTTAGATGTAGATATTATACCATATAATTATCTTTCGTGTATAATAATTTACAATTTTTTCTGTGATTTTTTTCTCTTTTTATTACATTTGTACAAAAAGAACTTCTTTTAATTTTTATCACATATAGTATAATATAAAAGGCTGAAATAATTTATTACTAAAATATCATAATTTTCGAAAAATATAAATGTTGTAGAGAAGAGGAATCCACATGTATAAAATTGATTTTAACCATCCGATCCACGTCCATTTTATTGGTATTGGAGGAATCAGCATGAGCGGTCTGGCTGAAATCCTTCTCAAAGAAGGCTTTACCGTATCCGGATCTGACTCAAAAGAATCTCCGCTTACCAGGAAACTGGAGTCTGAGGGTGCGCAGATTTTCTACGGGCAGAAAGCGGAGAACATCATCCCGGGCATCGGCTGCGTGATCTATACCGCCGCTATCAGCAAGAGCAATCCCGAGCTGATCGAGGCAGTCGCGCAGAAGCTCCCCCTCCTGACAAGGGCTGAACTTCTAGGCCAGCTCATGAAGAACTATGAAACTCCTATCGCGGTATCCGGGACGCACGGGAAAACCACCACGACTTCGATGATTTCTCACATTCTGCTCGCGGCGGATATGGATCCGACCATCTCTGTGGGCGGAATCTTAAAGGCAATCGGAGGAAACATCCGCGTGGGAAATTCCGGAACGTTTATCACAGAAGCCTGCGAGTATACCAACAGCTTCCTTCACTTTTTCCCGAAGATCAGCGTGATCCTTAATATTGAAGAAGATCATCTGGACTTCTTCAAGGATCTGGAGGACATCCGCCATTCCTTCCATCAGTTCGCTGCTCTGCTGCCGGACGACGGGACACTTGTCATCAACGGGGATATCAAGGATTATCCGGAGATTTTTGAAGGGCTTTCCTGTAATGTCGTGACATATGGATCTTCTTCTGACTTTGACTACAGTGCGTCTGACATCTCCTACGATGAAAACGGACATGTCTCTTTTGACCTGATCTGTCACGGAAAATATGTAGACCGCGTCGCTCTGTCCGTAACCGGAGACCATAACGTGTCAAACGCTCTGTCCGCCATTGCGGTTGCAGACCTTCTGGACATTCCTCTGGAAATAACCGAGAAAGGGCTCCTCGCCTTCACAGGGACAGACCGGCGCTTTGAATACAAAGGCGAATTTAACGGAGTCACCGTGGTGGACGACTATGCCCATCATCCCACGGAGATCGCCGCGACGCTCAAAGCGGCCCGGCACTCTCCCCATAACAGTGTGTGGTGTGTATTCCAGCCCCATACTTATACGCGCACCAAAGCGTTCTTCCATGAGTTTGCAGAAGCGCTCTCCCACACAGACCATCTGGTGCTCGCTGATATTTACGCAGCCCGTGAAACTGACACCCTGGGAATCTCTTCTTCTGATCTGGCGGCGGAAGCGGCGAAGCTCGGGACGGACACTCACTATTTTCCCGATTTTGCCCAGATCGAGGAATTCTTAAAAGAGAACTGCCGGCCCGGAGATCTCGTCATCACCATGGGGGCCGGGGACATTGTCAATGTAGGAGAAGATCTTTGCAGCAGTTCCCCCGGCGGAAATGAGTAAAACTGCTGCCGATCTCCCCCACTGTAGATTTACAGCTCCCGCAAACGCCCTGTCTATGGCGTCTGCGGGAGTTATCCACATATTTTTCACACAGTTATCTACAAAAAAGCCTGAGTTACCCACGAAAAAAAGCTTTTTAACCGGCAGATAAGATGATATATTATTCATAGCAAAAGGAAATCGCTGAACGGATTTCCGAAACGGGAGCTCTCATCAAAAGGAGACACAGAAAGCGGAACGCTCTGCTCCGCTTTCTCTTTTTCACTCCGGCGTATATGAAAAGCTCTAAGCGCCGGTTCATATTATACCCGGTATAGTTACTAAAGCGGATAGAAGAAAGTGGGACAGGATATTATGAAAACATTGACACTGAAAAACAAGTATCAGACAAACGCAACATTACTGCCGAACGATTTTATAGACAATTATATGGTTGATGCCAACGGCGAGTTTGTGAAGGTATATCTTTTCCTTCTGCGTCATCTGGACGATCCCTGCTCGTCCCTTACACTGACTACGATCGCAGACTGCCTCAACAACACGGAAAACGATATTCTGCGCGCGTTCCGCTATTGGGAAAAGACGGGCCTTCTCCACCTTGATCGCGACACGGACGGAAAGATCACCTGTATTGAACTTGAAGGGACTTCACCTGCTCGAAGGGGCGGCGCCGGTTCCGGTATTCGCGCGAACTCCGGCGCAGGCGCACAGGCCGGCGGCATTGCGCACTCTGATATCGGCGCGCAGTCCGGCAGTATTGAACGCTCTGATATCGGCGCGCAATCCGGCAGTATTGTACGCTCTGATATCGGCGCGCAGCCCGGTGCCGGCATGAGCACAGCGGCCGCGGCGGGATCCAAGGCCGTGGCACTGGACACATTCCGAGCTCAGAAGGAGATCAAATCTCTTTTATTTATAGCGGAACAGTACCTTGGAAAAACGCTGACCCATACGGATGTGGAAACTATTACATACTTTTATGAAACCCTGCATATGTCCGCTGACCTGATTGAATATCTGATCGAATCATGTGTAGAAAACGGACATAAAAGTATGCATTACATACGCAAGGTTGCCTTTTCCTGGTTTGAGGCGGGCATCGAGACCGTGGCCCGGGCAAAGGAAGAGTCCGCCCTCTACAGCAGGAACTGTTATACTGTCCTGAACGCGTTTGGCATTAAGAACCGCGGCCCGGCTTCCTCTGAGCTCGCATACATCAAAAAGTGGGCGGAAGAATATGCCTTCTCTTCTGATATTATAGAGGAAGCATGCCGCCGGACTATCGCGGCCACCCATCAGCCAAGCTTTGAATACGCAGATTCAATTCTGACAAAATGGCACCAGAAGAAGATCCGCAGCCTGAATGATATAACCGCGCTCGATGAAGCCTATCTCAGGGAGCGTTCTTCCGGCCGGGCTTCCACGAAGACGCGCGCGTCTGCAAGGAATCTGAATAACTTTGAGAGAAGGAACTATGATATGGAATCTCTTGAAGAGCAATTGTTGAACAGTAATTAGTAAGGAGTACATCCATGGCGCTCAAAAATTCACAATACTATGCAATCATGCGGGACTATGAGCAGAAAAGACTCAAAAACCACGATATACAGACTGCCCGTTATGAGGAAGTGTACAGCAGGCTGCCCGAGTTCAAAACTCTGGATGAATCCATATCCATTCTCTCTGTTCAGTACGGGAAAAAGCTGTTAAACGGAGATGACCGTGCCCTCTCCTCCCTGAAAGAAGAGCTGGAGATCCTCCGCGCCAGCAAGAAAGACCTTCTCGCGTCCGCCGGATTTCCGAAGGATTATCTGGAACCAGTGTATGACTGCCCGGACTGCAGGGATACCGGCTATATCGGAAATCAGAAGTGCCATTGCTTCAAGCAGGCGATTATACAACTTCTGTACGAGGAATCAAATATCAAAGAATTTCCAGATGAGGCTTCTTTTGACAATTTTAGTCTTGATTTTTATTCCTCTTCCCATTATGATAAAACAACCGGGCGTTCTGCCCGCGCTATGATGGAAGATACGCTGAAAATATGCCACCGTTTTATCGACACCTTTGGTCAGGAATTCCAGAACCTTTTCTTTTACGGCAGTGTCGGCGTGGGGAAAACTTTTCTCTCCACCTGTATTGCCCGCGAGATTATGGAGAGGGAATTTTCCGTACTTTACTTTTCGGCTCCGCAGCTTTTCAGTACGCTCGCGCAGACAAAGTTTGACCGGAATAACTCTGACGCGAAGAATATGAGCGAGTACATCTACAATGCCGACCTTCTCATCATTGATGACCTGGGAAGCGAATACACGAACGCCTTCATTGCGGCGCAGTTTTTTGCATGTATTAATGAAAGGCTTATACACCGTAAATCAACGATCATCTCGACGAACCTCTCTCTGGAATCACTTGCTGATCTCTACACAGAACGATCCTTTTCCAGAATTACAAGCAGCTATACTCTGCTCAAGGTGATCGGGGATGATATACGTATCAAGAAAAAGTTAAAACGAAGTTAAAACACAGGGAGGAACATTCATGTTACGCCGAACAGAACGAATCTTAGAAAACATTCCCGTCGGAAGCCTGGGGCTTATCGCACTGACAGGCTGTGAATCTCTTGGCAGAAAGGTAGACGATTATCTTGTCTCCTGGCGCCACGAAAGTGCCAGCGAATACCGGGATGACATTGCATTCTCCGGATACGAGAAGGACACCTATCTCATCGATGCGCGTGTCCCGCGCTTTGGATCCGGAGAGGCGAAAGGTATTCTTGGCGAATCCATTCGTGGAAAGGATCTGTATCTGATGGTGGACGTTTGTAATTACAGTGTCACCTATTCTCTGACCGGCCAGGTGAACCATATGTCCCCGGACGACCATTTCCAGAACTTAAAGAGGATTATTGCAGCCATAGGCGGAAAAGGACGGCGTCTCAATGTAATCATGCCATTTCTCTATGAAAGCCGTCAGCATAAGAGGAGTTCCCGTGAATCCCTGGACTGCGCGCTTGCCCTTCAGGAACTGGTACGCATGGGTGTGGAAAACATTATCACCTTTGACGCGCATGACCCGCGGGTCCAGAACGCGATCCCGCTGAGCGGATTTGAGACGGTCGCTCCCACATACCAGTTTATTAAGGGACTTCTTCGCACAGTAAAGGATCTGCAGATTGACAGCAGTCACATGATGGCGATCAGCCCGGACGAGGGCGGCACAAACCGCGCGGTATATCTGGCGAACGTGCTCGGGCTTGATATGGGTATGTTCTACAAGCGCCGTGACTACACGCGCATTGTGGACGGGCGCAATCCTATTGTCGCTCATGAATTTCTCGGCAGCTCCGTTGAGGGGAAAGATGTAATCATCATTGACGATATGATCTCCTCCGGGGACAGCATCATCGACGTGGCGACAGAATTAAAGCGCAGGAAGGCGAAGAGAATCTTTGCGGCGGCGACATTCGGACTGTTTACAAACGGGCTTGAAAAATTTGATCAGGCTTACAGGGACGGCATTATAACCGGTATATTGACTACCAACCTGATCTACCAGACTCCGGAGCTGCTCTCCAGACCTTACTATATTAACTGCGATATGAGCAAATACATCGCTCTTATTATTGACACCCTGAACCATGACGGATCCATCAGTTCAATCTTAAGCCCGAACGAGAGAATCCAGCATGTAATCAAAAAATACAAAAACGGGGAGCCGATTTAAACGGCTCTCCTTTCCTTGTTTACGGCCTATGAAGAAAAAGATATTACCTGACCTATTGTTTACCGCACTAATGCTGGCGGCTGCCACGGGGATTTCCTTCGGTTTTTTCCTCCTTGGGAACAAGAATGTGGCGAATATTACTGTCATTTACATCCTGGCCCTGATTCTGACCGCCTGGAGGACGGATGGGTATCTCTACGGATTTATCTCCGCCCTGTTCTGTGTAATTGCAGTGAACTATTTCTTCTCGTATCCGTATTTTAAATTTAATTTTTTCCTTGACGGGTACCCGGTGACTTTCATTGGTATGCTGGCGATCACTGTGATCACTTCCACTACCACCACTGCCCTGAAACGGCAGCGGAGAACAGTCGCCGAGCGGGAGAAAGCGCTGGCGGAGGCAGACCGTGAAAAACTGCGCGCCAATCTTCTGCGCGCGGTATCCCACGACCTGCGCACTCCGTTAACCAGCATCATCGGTTCTTCTTCCTCGTTCCTGGAGAATTACACGGAACTTACAGATGAAGAGCGCACAGAGCTTATATCTAATATAAAGGAGGACTCCCAGTGGCTTCTGAACATGGTTGAAAACCTGCTCACTGTAACCAGGATCAATGACACTTCAGCAGATAAAGTAAAAAAATCTCCCGAAGTGGTGGAGGAGGTAGTCTCCGAAGCAATACAGCGGCTGAAAAAGCGCCTTCCGGATATCCAGATCCGGGTTAATATGCCGAATGATTTCCTTATGATCTCCATGGATCCCACGCTGATCGAACAGGTACTGATCAATCTTCTGGAAAACGCTTTCGTCCACTCCGGAACTGCCGGCCCCATTGATCTGATTATATGTAATGCATCTGACCAGGTTATCTTTACCGTAAGGGACTATGGAGTCGGGATTTCAGAAAAGCGGCTTCCCTACATTTTTGAGGGACAGCAGACCTCATCGGAAAATGCGGACGGGCATAAGGGAATTGGAATCGGTCTCTCGATCTGTAAGACGATCATCCAGGCTCATGGCGGACAGATCACCGCCAGGAACCACTCTCTAAATCCTGACGGCAGTCCGCATTCAGGGAACTCCGCCGAGAGTCTGAAAGCATATGTGACGTCCGCGCCGCGTTCCCCGGGCGGCGCAGAATTTACTTTCACGCTCCCCAAAGAAAAGGAGGATATGAAAAATGCCTAAATTTTCTGTTTTGATTATCGAAGATGAGAAGAACATACAAACCTTTATGAGCAAAGTGCTAAAGCGCCATGATTACCGGGTTCTCTGCGCTGACAACGGTGAGCAGGGCCTTGAGATCATCCGTTCCCAGTGCCCGGATATCATCCTTCTGGATCTGGGGCTTCCCGATATGGACGGGAGCGCCATCATCACAGATATCCGCACCTGGACGAGCACTCCGGTTATCGTGATCTCCGCCCGCACAGCTGAACAGGAGAAAGTCGCAGCGCTGGACATGGGCGCCGATGATTATATCACGAAACCGTTCGGCACCTCCGAGCTGCTTGCCAGAATCCGCGCTTCCCTGAGGCACAGCAACAGGCTGAATACTGACAGCCCGCTCTATATCAGGCCGTACCGCCACGGCGAGATGACACTGGACTTCTCCCGCCGTCTGCTCACCATCGGCACTGAACCGATACACCTGACGCCTATCGAGTATAAAATCGTTGCTTATCTGGCGCAGAATTCCGGCAAGGTAATCACATACGCCTCCATTCTTTCAAGCGTATGGGGTCCGTATGCCGATGACGACAACAAGATTCTCAGGGTCAATATGGCGAATATCCGCCGAAAAATAGAGAAAGATCCCGCGCAGCCAAAATACATCTTCACCGAAGTCGGCGTTGGCTACCGCATGGCCGAAGATGAAGAGGAATAAACCCAAACCGCCTCCGGACCTGCTTGCGGAGGTGCTGCTAAGATAACGTTAAGAACTCTGGGAATCCATTTAATTTCTTCCGCGCTTCCTTTAAAATAGGTTTATATTTCATTTTACAAAGGAGTGTGCGGCATTATGAATATCGGACTTTTGATCCTTATGATTATCGGCGGCGCTGCAGGCATTTTTTCTACACTGTATATCCTGATCAGCCTTCCGGTAACAATCATACAGAAAATTTACAGAAAAGCTCGTTTTGGGACCTCGCTTTTCAATTAATATCGGCACAAATAGAAAAAGGAAGCAAGCGCCTTAAGGCTCTGCTTCCTTTTTCTAAGCTTCAGTAACAGCTCCCTAAATGAACTGTTACTGTTTTCATCTTAATAATCAATTTTTCCTTCTTCTGTATACTACAGCAGCCGCGCCGGCGCCGATCGCCGCTGTCATAAGCAGCGCCCATGCGTATGGAGAAGCGCTGTCCCCGGTCTTAACCGCTCCTGCGGTTTTTGCATCCGTATCTGCTGGCTTTGTATTCTGAGTATTCTGGCTGTTCTTGCCAGACTGTCCGCCTGCATTGCTGTTCTGATCCTTTCCGCCATGCTGGCTGTCACCTGTATTTCCGCCCTGTGACGGATTATCGGTATCGTCCCCCGGGGTCTGAGCCGGCTTATCAGCTCCGTCATCTCCCGGCTTCACACCCGGATCTTCAGGTTCCTGGCCCGGATTCTCGCCCGGATCTTCAGCGCCTGTCCCCTCATATGCAAGCAGATATGTCGAAAATCTGTCCGTCTCAAATGTAACCGCAGCCGGATCATCATCCAGGTCCTCCAGACGTTCTACAACACCGTCATGCTCTCTGAGCACGAAATAATTATCTTTTCCCTGAAGCTCCTCCGGGATCGTAATTGTAAATCTGACAGGCTTTGACAGTACTGTTACTGTTTCAACAGAAGTGCCGTATACCTCACCGAAATCATGTATTTCCACGATATTAATATTCAAATACATACCAGCGGATTCACCCGCCGCCAATGCACTCTCCACCAATGCTTTCTCCGTGTCATCCGGAACGATCTGATTCATCACAATCTCAACATTCAGCTGACTGCCTTCACTAAAATCATCTTCATCAAACACCGCGCCCGCGATCTCGTCATATCCCGGAACTTTTACTTCTGGCAGCGAGCTGTCCTTATTCAAAGTAAGTGTACCGGATTCCGTCTCTTCAACTGCCTCCGAGCTTCCTTCCGCAACATAAACCGTAAACCTCTGCTCTACCTTACTTATATCTCCGGTCAGTACGAGAACGGCCGTCCCCGGCTGCTTAGCGCTTACATTATATGCAGAATCTTCACCAGCTGTCAGTTCCAGGATTTCCGGATTCTCAGACTGTATGGAAATGGTATCCTCACTGAACATGTCTGTAAAGTCATCCAGCGCCAACCTCGCATTGAAGTCATATGTACCGTAAATCGTTTTTGTCTCTCCCGGACGGATCCCTTTCTCCAGTCCCCTGATCGCAAAGACCGGATCAACCTGCCGGCATACTAAAACAGTACGTTCCACTGATGTTCCATCCGTCAGATCAATCTTAAGTGTTGCCTCTCCGGCTTTCAATGCCATGAATCTGCCTTCTGCGCTGACCTCCAGGATATCGGGATTGAGACTCTCATATCCTGCAATAAGGCTGTCCGTCTCAGCTGATCCTGTCCCGATCACTCCGTCGCTTCCATAATAATCACTTTCATAGTACGCCGTATATGTGCTGACTGAATATGCAGTCAAATTGTCATTTGCCGTATCGCACAGCCATACATTCTTCATAGCAGCCTGCGCCTCTGAGAGAACCTGAACAGGGAATGTATACGTTGTATACTGTCCCTTCACAGTAATGTTGGCCGTCCCCGGAGCCACCGCATTCAGATAATAATTATCTGTAACAGAGATCACACTCTCATTGTCAGAAGTGATCGTAAAGTCTCCGTAGAACTCCAGCAGCATGCCATTATTCAGCTCCAGGCCATCCCAGTTCGCATACAGAAATGCCTGCTGGCCCAGATTCATCGACAAATCCGTGTAGTAATATTTGTCCACGCCCTCTGAGAGATTAAAACCGTTGATCAGATTTTCCATCTCCTCAGCTGTAACTACAGTCACTGCCTTCGTGTAAGTGTCATCTCCTGACGTGACAGTAATATTCGCTGTGCCTGTACCTGCCGCATGAAGAATCATGTCAGTTCCAGAGACAATCTGAACTACAGACGGATTGTCCGAGGTCACTGTGACATTCTCTTCTGATCCGTCAAGATATGGTCCGAATCCCCTGCTGTCTGTATAATAATACATCAAGGAAACACCTTTATCCTCACCCTGTGCCATCACATAGTCCCCGCCAAGAATCTGGAGCTTATCCTCGAGAAGATCCATGCTGACTACCTTTTTCACCGGATCCTTTGCCTCAATAGTAATGCTTCCTGTGTTTCCCTGGGAGTCGCTGACAGAAACAGTATAGCTGCCTGCCTTATAAACCCTGAATTGCTGCTGTTTGAAATTCTCCACGCCCACAAAAGCAAAACTTCGGGCGTCTCCTTCCGTCAGCTCCCAGGTGTACGTCTCATCATCTGAACCGTTTTCCACCTGTAAAACCAGCGGATCTGGATAATCTGCAAACACATACTGCCAGTCGTCCTGATAGTCATAGCAGACCACGTTCAACGTGTCCGCCGCCTCAGCCTGATCCGGGGCCGCCAGTACAGCGCCGGCCAAAAACAAGGCAAACGCGAACATCATTCGGAATATTCTCTTCATTCCTTTCTTCCTCCTTCGGATATTGAGGGTAAAAATCCCTATCCCCCCTATTTTTCTTAATTTTATGCCTGTACAAAAATAATGTCAAACACTTTTTCAGCTATAAAGTTCACTAACTTCCGCAGGCAAAACGTCCGAAAACAGAGGCTATTTCTGAGACGTATTCTGCGGG
>CALWTQ010000052.1 GCA_944384505.1 uncultured Mediterraneibacter sp. | reverse complement strand
TTGAGCAACAAGATGGATAATTCCTTACTGGCTGTAAGGGGTATTAACCATAAATATATTGTAGTAGGGTATTAGTGAAGCTTAGAGTTCCAGCGAGGGACGTTAGGGCTGACGGTGGAATTGTCTGAGCGTAAGCGAGTTGTCCACCGTCAGTCCTTGCATTTAGTCCGTCACTGGAACTCTTAGTTTCACTTATATCCCTGGAGCGGAATCCAGAGCCCTCCTTCATCTCCGCAGAATACTTCTCAGAAATAGCCCCTGTTTTCGAACGTTTTGCATTCGGACATTAGTGAACTTTATAGCTGTAAATACCTGAAATATTTCTTCTCTCTTCCCTCAACTTATGCTATAATCGTAAAGAATACCTGCCGGGACAGGATTTTTCAGGCACTTCTCCCGGCACAGACCACGGGCCGGCGCTTTTTTTGCGCCGCTGCCGGCAAATGAAAAGAGGGAAAAAATCATGAGTTCACAGAATCTCACCCTGCTCACTGATCTTTATGAACTGACCATGATGCAGGGCTATTTTGAGACACAGGAAAACGAAACGGTTATCTTTGACATGTTCTTCCGAGAGAACCCGAACAAGGGCGGTTACTCCATTATGGCCGGACTGGAACAGGTGATCGATTATATTAAAAATCTGAATTTCTCTTACGATGATGTAGATTATCTCAGAGGACTGGGCATTTTCAGTGATGATTTTCTTCATTATCTGAGCGGCTTTCATTTCAGCGGAGATATTTATGCGGTTCCCGAGGGAAGCGTTGTGTTTCCCAGAGAGCCGTTGATTAAAGTCATCGCGCCTATTATGGAGGCTCAGCTTGTTGAGACTGCGATCCTGACTATTATCAACCACCAGTGCCTGATTGCGACCAAAGCTTCCCGTGTGGTTCATGCGGCAAAAGGCGACGGAGTCATGGAGTTCGGCTTAAGACGGGCCCAGGGTCCGGACGCGGGTCTGTACGGCGCAAGGGCAGCCATGATCGGCGGATGTATCGGTACTTCCAATGTTCTGGCCGGAGAGCTCTTCGACGTGCCGGTACTGGGGACACATGCGCACAGCTGGATCATGAGTTTTAAAGACGAATACACAGCATTTAAGGAATATGCACGGCTGTATCCGAATGCCTGCACACTCCTTGTAGATACTTATGACACATTAAAATCCGGAGTTCCCAATGCGATCCGTGTATTTAAAGAGATGCGCGATGCGGGAATTCATCCGAAAAGCTACGGTATCCGCCTGGATTCCGGCGACCTTGCTTACCTTTCTAAAAAGGCCAGAAAGATGCTTGATGACGCAGGATTTACAGACGCTGTCATCGCAGCTTCCAACGATCTGGATGAGTTCCTGATCAACGACCTGAAAATCCAGGGCGCGGCCATCACTTCCTGGGGTGTGGGAACCAACCTGATCACCTCCAAGGACTGTCCGTCTTTTGGCGGAGTGTACAAGCTGGCGGCCATTCAGAATGACAAAGGAGAATTCGTCCCCAAGATCAAGATCTCTGAAAATATTGAAAAGATCACAAATCCGGGAAATAAAACAATCTACAGGATCTATGACAAAGAGACAGGAAAGATGCGCGCGGATTTGATCTGTTTTGTAGATGAAGAATGGGATACCTCCAAAGATCTTCTCCTCTTTGACCCGAACGCCACCTGGAAGAAGACCCGTCTGGAGGGCGGAACATATACCATGAAAGAACTCTTAAAGCCCATCTTTATCCGCGGCGAATGTAAATATACTTCTCCTTCCGTAAAGGAGATCGCGGACTACTGCCGCCAGGAAAAAGATACTTTGTGGGATGAGACAAAACGTCTCTTTAATCCTCACGAAGTATACGTTGATCTTTCTCAGAAACTATATGACACGAAGGCAGAGCTTCTGAACAGTGTAAATATTTAATTGTGCAAAAAGGAGTATAAATATCATGAAAATTATTGTATTGGCAGGGGGACTGAGCACAGAGCGCGACGTGTCTCTTGCTTCCGCTGCAGGGATCTGCAGAACACTGATTGATAAAGGACATGACGCCTTTCTTCTGGATGTATTCCTCGGGCTGGAGAACGCACCGAAAAACCTGGAAGATGTATTTACCCTTCCGGGGCATGGCCTGGAAATCGCGAAAAACATCAGCACAGAAGAACCGGATCTTGCGGCGGTAAAAGCCTCCCGTCCGGATCAGTCTGACTGCTTCTTAGGTCCCAATGTCATCGAGCTCTGCCGTATGGCCGACATTACTTTCCTCGGGCTTCACGGCGGCGAAGGAGAGAACGGTAAGCTGCAGGCTACATTTGACCTGCTTGGCATCCGCTACACCGGCCCGGACTCTCTTGGCTGCGCGGTAGCCATGGACAAAGGATTCACCAAACAGATCTTCCTTCAGGCGGGAATCGACACTCCGGCCGGAGTATGTCTTCATAAAAATGAGGCGGACAGTTCTCTGACGTCCCTGGGGCTTTCTCTTCCGGTGGTTATCAAACCCTGCTCCGGTGGGTCCAGTATCGGCGTATATATTGTAGATACAGAAAAGGAATATGAAGAAGCTCTGGAGAAATCCTTCCGCTATGAGGATGAAGTTGTGATTGAGCAGTATATTAAGGGGCGGGAATTTGCCTGCGGCGTTATCGACGGAACAGCCCTGCCTCCCATTGAGATCATCCCAAAGACCGGTTTCTTTGACTATGCAAACAAGTATCAGGCAGACGCGACTCTTGAAGTCTGCCCCGCCGATATTCCTGAGGATGTCGAGAAACGCATGATGGATCTGACTGTAAAAGCATTCCGCGCGCTCAAGCTCAACGTATACAGCCGCGCAGACTTTCTGCTGGATGACGCAGGGAACCTGTACTGTCTTGAGATGAATACGCTGCCCGGGATGACTGCTGCAAGCCTTCTTCCCAAAGAGGCCGCTGCGGCTGGAATCGAATACGGAGATCTGTGCGAACTCATCATACGAAAATCTTTGGAGGCAAGATACTCCTCCTGATAAAAAACATAATGAGCTGAACTGTTACAAAAACTTCGGCAAAGGAAAGGAAACAGATTCATGAAGCATATGTCATTACAGGAGATCGCCGCAGCCTGCGGCGGTGTCTATCACGGTGACGCTGCACTGGCTTCCAGGGAAGTAAGCAGCGTTGTTATCGACAGCCGTAAAATAGAAAAGGACAGTCTCTTTGTAGCAATCAAAGGCGCCCGGGTCGATGGCCACACCTTTATCCCGCAGGTCATGGAAAACGGTGCGCTCTGCTCCATATCAGAACAGGATCTCGGAGATGTGCCCTATCCTTATATCCGCGTATCTTCCTGTGAACAGGCGCTTAAAGACATCGCAGAACACTACCGCCGCTCTCTTGACATTAAAGTAGTCGGTATATCCGGGAGCGTGGGAAAAACAAGCACAAAGGAGATGATCGCCTCTGTGCTCTCGCAAAAGTATAATGTGCTCAAAACAGCCGGCAACTTTAACAATGAAATCGGCCTTCCACTCACTGTATTCCAGATCCGTGAAGAACATGAAGTGGCGGTACTTGAAATGGGGATCAGCCATTTCGGCGAGATGACCCGGCTGGCGAAAATTGCCCGCCCTGATATCTGCGTGATCACGAATATCGGTGCCGCTCATCTGGAAAATCTGGGCACCAGAGACGGAATCCTCAAAGCCAAAACCGAGATGTTCGCATATATGAATCCGGAAGGCACGATTATTCTAAACGGCGATGATGACAAGCTTCGCGGTTTCATCCCGGAAAATGGAATCTCTCCTGTTTATTTCGGGCTGGACAGCTCCTGTCCTTTTCATGCGGAACATGTGAAAAGTCTGGGCTTAAAAGGCACAGACGCAGACTTTGTTACTCCCAGGTCCCGTTTCCGGGCCCATATCAATATTCCGGGCGCGCACATGGTTCACAATGCGCTGGCAGGAGCCGCAGCAGGATACACTCTGGGTCTGTCAGATGATGAGATCATCAAGGGAATTGAGGCAAACGTCCCTATTTCCGGACGGAACAACCTGATCGAAACCGGCCATTATACCATCATCGACGACTGTTACAACGCGAACCCTGTATCCATGGAAGCTTCTCTTGACGTTCTCTCATATGCAGACACAAGAACCGCAGCCATCTTAGGAGATATGGGCGAACTCGGAGAAAACCGCCGGCAGATGCATCTCGATGTAGTGCAGCATGCAATATCCAAAGGAATCGATGTAGTGGTCTGCATTGGAGAACTCATGAGTGAAGCCGCTGCACAGATCTGCTCGGCATCGGACAGCGTCACAGACAAGACAGCCATTCACTCCTATCCTTCAAAAGACGCTTTTCTAAAAGAAGCCGGCAGCCTGCTGAAAGAAGGGGATACAATCCTGGTAAAAGCGTCACATGCAATGGAATTTCCAGAAATCGTAGAAAAATTAACAGCTCTTTAGTACAACAGCTATTTAGTTCACTAACGCCCTTTGTAAAACGTCCGAAAACAGAGGCTGTTTCTGAGACGTATTCTGCGGGGATGGAGGACGGCTCAGGGCTTCGCTCCAGGGGATAAGGGAAACTAGGAAGTTCCGGCCACGGATTAAAAGCAGGGACAGACGGAGAGCAACTCGCTTTGCTCAGACAAATCTCTCCGTCTGCCCCAACATCCGTAACCGGAACTTCGAGTTTCACTAATTCCCTTCCGAAGGCGCCCATCGCCATCCTCCATCCCCGCAGAATCTTTCTCGAAATAGGGCTGTTTTCTGGACTTTTCAAGCCGGAAGCCAGTGAATATATAGCTTCCAGAAGTACGGCGCGGCCGGAAGACTTTCGCAGTGGAAAGCCTCCAAGCCGCGCCAGTTGTGCGTTTCAGCCTATTTAGGGCAATAACACTTCCGTCTGGAAATACGCAGGAAGCGGAGCGGACGGCTTGAGTATACTTTCTGGGGAAGGGGACAGCCGGGAGATGTGACTTTGGAGGAATCCGCTGAAAATCTTGAGGGCGGAGAGATGTTGTTAAGCGGCGCGCAGGGATTGTCTGAGCGAAGCGAGTTGCCCGGAGCGCCGATTTGCCCTTAAACATCTCTTCGGCCTGTTAGATTTTCCGGATTCTGGAACGGAACATCTCCCGGCTGTCCCCTTTCACAGAATACGTATCGCAAACCATCCGCTCCGCTTCCGGACGTGTTCCTCAGAAAGAGTTATTGCGCTAAATAGCTGTAAAGCTAAAATTTCATCTTGCATTTTATATGTATCTTTGCTAAAATGATTCTCGGAAATATTAATAGCAACGGCTGTTACTGGTAATGCAGGCAAGACCAAGATCAATAAGGGACATCCGCGGGATGAGCCTTTTGACTTGGTCTTTTTTATTTGCCCGGGAGTCTTTCTGGCAGGACGCGCTGCCTAAGCCTGGCATAGCGTCAGCGGACGGGGAACAAATGCTGCTGTATCAGCCTGGACAAGGAGGAAGATTTATGGATTACAAAGCACTGGCCGGCGAGATTATCCGGCTCATCGGTGGAACTGAGAATATCCGCCAGCTCACACACTGCGCCACGCGATTAAGACTGGAGTTCTACGACAAGAGCAAGGTGGACGCAAAAAAGATTGAGTCTCTTGCAGGAGTTATCAGCGTGGTCGATAAGGGCGGACAGTTTCAGATCGTTATCGGGAATGATGTTCAGACTGTTTTCCGCGCGGTCAAGGCAGAGATGAAAGATGAACCGGGCCAGGGATCCCGGGAGCCTGACGCAGAGGACAATGGAGAGAAGCCTGGTATCGTAAGCAGAATCATCAGCGTGATCTCTACTACATTCACTCCTGTGATTCCTGCCCTGATCGGCGGCGGTATGATCAAAGCTGTACTCTCAATCCTGGTTCTGTTTAACCTGGTAAATGAAGCAAGCTCTACATACTCGATTATTACATTTATCTCAGACGCGCCGTTCTACTTTATGCCCGTACTTCTGGCATATGGCGCCGCAATGAAGTTCCAGTGCAGCCCGATTATGGCGATGACCATGGCCTGCGCCCTGCTCCATCCGACGTGGACCGGGATTGTCAGTGCCGGGGAGTCTGTTACGTTTTTCGGGATTCCGGTTATCCTCGTGGACTATGCTTCCTCTGTGGTTCCGATTATCCTGAGTGTATGGATTCTCTCTTACGTAGAAAAACTGGCAGAGAAATATTCTCCTTCTGTCATTAAGTTTTTCTTAAAGCCGCTGATTACTATGTTTATCTCCATCCCGATCGCTCTTCTGATCGTCGGGCCTCTCGGAAACCTGCTTAACGACATTGTACAGACCGGAGCGGATTTTCTCAACGCCCGCGTAAGCTGGCTGATCCCGATGCTGATGGGCGCCTTCCAGCCGTTCCTGACGCTGACCGGAACCGCATGGGCTATGACGCCGATCGCTACCAGCCAGATCTCCGCGCTCGGATACGAAGTTGTAAACGGCCCTGGTATGCTTGCTTCTAACATCGCTCAGGGCGGGGCTACGCTGGCAGTCGCAGTGAAAGCAAAGAACAAAGACTTAAAACAGCTGGCTTCTTCTTCCGGATTCACAGCAGTTATGGGTATCACAGAGCCCTGTCTCTACGGCGTCCTTCTGAAGCTGAAACGCCCGTTTGTCGCTTCTATGATCGGCGGCGCTGTGGGTGGAATTTACGCGGGGATCTCCGGACTTGTAAGATATTCCTTCGTATCTCCGGGACTTACTGCAATCCCGGCCTTTATCGGTGAGAATCCGATGAATGTAGTACACGCTATTATTACGATCATCATCTCCTTTGCGGCAGGATTCGCTGCAGCATGGATTCTTGGATTCAAGGAAGATCCGGTTCCTGCCGAGGTATCCGGAAGCTCTGATTCCGTGAAAGGATCCGGCTCTCCTGAAAATACCGCCATCTCTGCTGACGAAGAGGAGAATGCGCCGGCTGTGCAGAACAGTACATCTGATGAAATCATCGCCGCCCCTGCAGACGGACGGGCCGCTGCCCTCTCTGAAGTAAACGACGATGTATTCTCCCAGGAAGTCCTTGGGAAGGGCGCAGCCATCTTCCCGTCAGAGGGAAAAGTATATGCGCCTGCGGACGGTACGCTGACCGTATTCTTTGAGACCGGCCACGCAGTCGGAATGCAGACCGCGGGAGGCGCTGAGATCCTGATTCATGTAGGAATTGACACAGTGAATCTTCAGGGGAAATATTTCACGCCGAAGGCTAAGGTCGGGGATCAGGTCAAAGCAGGACAGCTTCTCCTTGAATTCGACCTGGAAGCAATACAGAAAGAGGGGTATGATACTGTTATACCGGTGATTGTCACAAATACCCCGGATTACAGCTCCGTACTTCCCGCGGCGGAAGGCACAGTGACGTCCGGCGATCCGTTCCTGAAACTTGAACATATGTAAGGAGGCATTGAGATGATATATAATAAACTTAGCTCATTTCCCGACGGATTTCTCTGGGGCGCGTCCACATCCGCCTACCAGGTGGAGGGCGCTGTAAGTGAAGACGGGAAGAGCCCTTCGATCATAGATATGTATGAGCACCCGGAAGGAGTGGCGGACTTTTCCGTGGCAAGCGATCATTACCACCGCTATCAAGAGGATATTGCCCTGTTCGCGGAGCTCGGTCTTAAGGCTTACCGTTTTTCAATCGCATGGACAAGAATCCTCCCCGGCGGCACGGGCGATGTCAATGAAACGGGACTTGATTTTTACAGAAATGTCATCAATGAATGCCGGAAATACCAGATCGAACCTATTGTTACAATGTACCATTTTGACCTTCCCTGGTGTCTGGAAGAGCGGGGCGGCTGGCTGAACAGAGATACGATCGACGCATTTGAAAACTACGCCCGGGTTCTCTTTGAGAACTTCGGGGACTCTGTAAAATACTGGCTGACAATCAATGAGCAGAACACTATGATCCTGCACCCGGGAGCCATCGGTCTTCCAAAAGGCGGAAAACTTCCGTCCAAGAAGGAACTCTACCAGCAGAATCATCATATGATGCTCGCCCAGGCGCGTGTCATGAAACTGTTTCATAAAATGGTGCCCGGCGGGAAGATCGGTCCCGCACTGAATCTGACCGCGATGTACCCGGCCACCTGCAGCCCGGATGACGCCATCGCCGCGCACAACTGGGAGGTTCTGCGCTGCTGGAATTTTGCCGATGTCCCGGTGTTTGGGAACTATCATCCTCTGGCATGGTCCTATATGAAGGACAGGGGGATCGCCCCTGACGTCCTCCCAGGTGATATGGAGATACTCAAAGGCGCGTCTCCTGACTTTATCGCGATGAATTACTACTCCACAGCAACAATCGCGGCCAGCCGCGGGGACGCTTCTGATGTGGCGGCGCGCGCCGGGGACCAGCAGATCATGCTGGGCGAACAGGGTGTCTACCGCCCGGCTGAAAATCCATATGTAGGGAAAACCGAGTACGGATGGGTTGTAGATCCTGTCGGTTTCAGGTATACTCTCAGAAAGGTATATGAAAGGTACCATCTGCCGATCCTGATCACAGAAAATGGAATCGGCGCGCCTGACCGCCTGGAAGCCGATGGAACGGTCCATGATCCTTACCGTATTGACTTCATCGAAAAGCATCTTCATCAGATGCGGCTTGCGATTACAGATGGCGTTGAGATGATCGGCTACTGCCCGTGGGCCGCTATTGATGTAGTGAGCACGCATCAGGGATACCGCAAACGGTACGGCTTTATCTATGTGGACAGAGAAGAATTTGATCTAAAAGAGCTGAAACGATATAAGAAGGACAGCTTCTGGTGGTATCAGAATGTAATCCGTGAAAACGGAAAAAATATCTGACGCTGCCGGGAATGACAAACCGGGGGAATAACAGATGATCATAAAGAAGATACTGAACAATAATTTTATTCTGGTAAACGGGAAAAACGGAGAAGAAATGGTCGCCATGGGAAAAGGTCTCCGCTTTTCCCATAAAGTAGGCGATTCGCTTACTATGGATGACATTGAAAAGATCTATACTCTGAAAGATGAGAAGAACCGCAGGGACTATATCCGTCTTCTGGAAGACGCGCCGTCCGAATACGCCGCTGTGATCCAGGATGCTGTGGAGATGGCTAACCGCCGCATGTCATCCACTCTCAACGAACAGATCTTTGTCACTCTATTTGATCATCTGATTTATGCCCTGGAACGGTATGAAAAGGGGATCGTCCTGCAGAATCGCATGCTGTGGGAAATCCAGAAATTCTATCCAAAAGAATACCTTGTAGGAAACGAAGTCCTGGAATATATCAACAGGGAGCTTGGAGTCAGCCTGCCGGAGGCGGAGGCCGGAAACATCGCTTTTCACCTTGTAAACGCGAAGATCAATATCCCCGGAAACGACTCTGCCGCTCAGAGCGGGATGCTCATGGTCAAGATGTTGAAAGATATCTTCCAGATCATCCAGCTCTACTACGGTTTCAAGATTGATGAAGACAGCTTGAACTATTCCCGTTTTGTCGTGCATATGCAGTTCTTCCTGCAAAGACTGCTGGAGGACAAGATGCTCACCGAAGACGGAATCTCCATCTATCAGTCCGTAGTAACCGAAGGGGCGAAGGCAGCCGGATGCGTCGCCCAGATTCAGAAATATATCCGGAACCTGCTCGGAAAAGAGATTACGAAAGAAGAACAGATCTATCTGATCGTGCACATCACGCGGATGACTTCTTGAACTGAGCCAGTATCAGGACGGGTTCTTGAGCTGGGCCAGTATCACTGCTGCAAAGACAAGGATGCAGCCGAGCATCTCCCGCCCGGACAGACGCTCCCCGAGAACAATCCATCCCGTAATCACCGAAAATACCGATTCCAGGCTGAGGATCAGAGACGCCACAGCCGGATCGGTATTTTTCTGCGCTACAACCTGAAGTGTGTAGGCTGCGCCGGAAGATAACACCCCTGCATAGACAAGCGGAAGCCATGCGTCCAGGAGCTGATGAATCTGAGGCCGCTCTGACACGAGCATCGGTACAGCGCACAGAATCCCGCACACAAAGAACTGGATACAGGACATGCTCACTCCGTCCACCTTCGGAGCGAAATAGTCTATCACCAGGATATGTACGGAAAAAGCCAGCGCACATAAAAGCACATAGAAATCACCCCGCGATATGGAGAATCCATCCTTGATACATAGGAAATACATTCCCGCCACCGCAAGCACAACTCCGATCCACACTCCGGCTCCTGCTTTTTTCCCGAGAGCCAGCCCTATGACCGGAACAATCACAATATACAGCGCCGTAATAAATCCTGCTTTTCCCGCGCTGGTATACATAAGCCCGATCTGCTGCAGTGAACTCCCCGCCGCAAGCGCCACGCCGCAGCATACACCGCCAATGAGAAGGGTCCTTTTTTCTGCCTGTCCCGCCGCTGCTTCTGACACCGCCCTTTCTCCTGCGGCTATTCCATATGTGCTTTTCCCCGCCTCTCTTCTCCGAATACGCCTCATAAGGAGAATCACCGGAATCAGGACAGCCCCGCCCATCAAACTTCGGACCGAGTTAAACGTAAAAGGGCCCAGATAATCCATCCCTACGCTCTGCGCGACAAAGGCGCTGCCCCATATAAATGCGGTCAGCGCCAGAAGAAAATTGTTCGCCCCTCTGCCTTTCATGAGAAAAACCTCTCCATCACTTCCTGAGCGGGCATCTCTTTCCCTGTATACAGCTCGAAAGCAGCCGCTCCCTGCCACAGAAGCATGCCGATTCCACCCACAGCGGCACGGCATCCGGCCTCTTTCGCCTTCTTAATCAAAAGCGTCTCTCTCGGATTGTACACCACATCCGCCACAGCCAGATCCTTATGCAGAAATTCAGCCGGAACCGGAAGCACATCCTCCATCGGGCTCATGCCTGCCCGTGTGGCATTAATCAGAATATCGCTTTCACCGATTACCTGTTTCAGAAGTTCTCGATTGTCCAGATCCTCAATATAGATATTTCCGATAGAAGGAACCGCTTTTCTTATCTTCTCAACAGTCTTCTCCCCGTTTGCGAAAAACTCATCCTTACGGTTAAAAATCGCGATTTCATTCACGCCGTCCAGAGCCATCTGAACCGCGATCGCCGTAGCCGCTCCGCCGGTTCCAAGGAGCACTGTCTTCTTCCCCTTCACTTCAACGCCATGTTCCTTTAAGTTCCGGACAAAGCCGATCCCATCTGTAATGTGGCCTGTCAGGCTTCCGTCCTCTTCCACTACAACTGTATTGCACGCTCCTACAAGCTCTGCCGCCGGAGAGAGTCTGTCCACAAGTCCGGCCACTGCTGTCTTGTCCGGCATAGTCACGTTAAAGCCTCCCACATTCAGCGTCCTCAGAGCCGCTACTGCGTCCTCCACTTTCTCAAGGGGAATATCAAAGGCGAGATACGCCGCGTCAATCCCCAGCTTGTCAAAGCTGTAGTTATACATAGCAGGGGAGCCTGAGTGGCCCACCGGAGAACCGATCAGTGCGTAAAGTCTAGTATGTCCATTAATTCTGCTTTCCATCTTAATGTCTCCTTCTAAAGTTATTCCTCAATGTTGATCCTTCCACAACCGGTTATAATTTCCAGCCGTAAGAAAGGATTGACAGATGGAAATATTATATCATAACGAAAAAAGTTCCTCAATGCACCGCCTGGACTTTTCAAGACGTTTTTCATACGCGGAATTTCTTCTTTACTTCTCTGACAAGGTCTTTCCATTTGAACAGCACAAGCCCCAGCAGGAACAGCAGGCTGACTCCGGAACATATGACTGATGGATAGGGCACCAGAGCCGCTCCGGCGGCCAGGAGGATAAACGGGATCAGTCCGCACACTCCGGCCTGTACGAGATAGAAAAGGTATTCCGATACCTCCATCTTTCCCGCGGCCGAGATAATGACCATGGCCAGCAGATTGACAAGCGCCGCCAGGGGAATAACATAATCCACGGACCATCCCTGCCACCCGGTAAACAGATCCCACAGAAGCGATCCCACTGTCACAATAATCAGCTGCCACATACCGTTTTTCAGCGGATTCTTCCGCTTGCGGTACCCCACCATAATGAGCAGCCATGTGCAGAATACTCCGGCGGTCACATATCCCGCCCACCACCTCCCGAATGTCAGAAGGTAATTGAGCATCCAGCAGATCACAATCACTGCAGTACATATGAATGTAAAGATTTTAAGTCCCGTGAGCACCTTGTGGGGCGGTTTTTCACGCCCGCCCGGGAAATCATTTTCCTGTACCCGGCATTCGATCCCGTCATTTCTGAGAATGCGGATGAAGTTCCTGCATATGTTCGGGGTCACGATCTTAGAAGTCAGACCCATCACCAGTGAGTCGCCATAAGTGCAGGAACACATCTGCATTTTATCAGTACTTGCGAAAAATCCAAAGCGCTCAATATATTCCTCGTATTCTGGAGGCATCTGTATCCTGCCGATATTGGAATACACTGCCGTCACACTGCGCCCTCCCAGCGTGGTCCCTGCCATCAGGAACAGATTCTTTATCTCAAGTGGCACAGCGCGAAGAAATGGGTTTTTCTCCAGATGCACCAGATCGTTCATCCGGCCTGAGATTTCTTCTCTGAGCGCATCCTTCCCGAACTCCTGCTTCATCTTCTCCAGAACATCTTCAAACTTCGTGTCCTCTCTAAAGTCATACCCTGCCTCGATCCAGCTCCAGAAATTGGTCATAGAGCCTGATGGGAAGAAATTCCTGAGATTCACAGGAATCATAAGTGTGACTGGACGTTTCAGCCCGCTTTTGGGCACTTCTTCATAGATCGCATAGAGAAAAGCGGCCGCGAGATAAGACGTCACAGACACGCCATACTCTTTCGCCTTCCTGTGGACTTCCGACGCTGAAATATGGATCTCCGCGATCTCCATCTCTGCCTGTTCCAGCCGTTCTCCCTTTAGCTGAAACGCCTTGCGCGCCCTGCTGTTTCCCCGCTTCTTTCCCGTATAGTACTGAGAGAAGCTGTCTTCCTCATAGTCGCTTTCCGTAAAAATCTCCCCAGCATCCGATCTCTCAAATACATGGTCCGGATGCGCAAGAGCAAGATAGTTCTTCACAAGCTCTTTTAAAAACTGCATGGCTCCTGTGCCGTCAGTCAAGCCGTGGAACACTTCGAAATTGATCCTGTTTTTATAATAAGTAACTTCAAAGAGCAGCTTCTTATGATCCGGCACATAGATCCGGCTGCAGGGTGGTCTCTTTTCCGGCCTGACCAGCGCCGGCAGCTCTCTGGGTTCCATATAAAACCAGAACAGGCCTTTGCGCAGTACGGAGCGAAAAAGGGGGTATTTTTCCAGCGTCATATCCAGGGCATTCTGAAGGATTCCCGCATCCACCGTCTCCTTTAAGACACAGTAAAACCGGAACACTCTGGAATCCTTCTTTCCGGCCGCAGCCGGAAATGCCTGCGCCGCGTTATCAAGTTTCCGCCATCGGATCTGCTGTTTCTCCTTCACTTTGCATGCCCCCTGTTCCATCTTCTTCATGTCCGGAGCCTTCCCTCATGTCCCGCTCCATTTTCAGGAAATGATTGATGTGCCGGAAGCTTTCCTGCACATGTAAATGCTGTATTCCAAGAGCAAAATAGCCGTGGAGCGCTCCTTTGATACGCTGAATATACACCCTTCCCCCTGCCGCTCTCATCCGGCGCCCGTACTCCTCTCCTTCATCTCTTAAAGGGTCAAATTCGGCCGTCAGAATAAGTGTGTCCGGAAGACGGGAATAGTCCTCCTCGCACAGCGGCGCAAAATATGGATTCTCTCTGTCTTCGGGTTTACTCTCGTACAGATCCAGATAATCCGCCATCTTCTGACTTGTCAGCAGATATCCCGTACCGTTCGTGCGCACAGATTCATAAGGAGACTCTTCGGTGTAGCAGTTATTCAATGCGGGATAGATAAGGATCTGACGCTGTGGGGTGAAGTCTCCAGTATCTCTTGCTTTCATGCACACTGCCGCCGCAAGATTGCCTCCCGCGCTGTCCCCCATAACAGTGATCTGCTCCGGCCTTATCCCCGGCAGAATTTTCCCTCCAAACAGAGCACCGGCCGCTGCGTAGCAGTCCTCAAATCCGACAGGAAACCTGTGTTCCGGCGCGAGCCTGTACTCCACAGAGACCACGAGGTGCCCGGTTGACTGCGCCATACGGGAACATACCCGGTCATATGTTTCCACGCTCTCCGTTGTCCATCCTCCTCCGTGGAAAAACAGGATGGCAGGCAGGTTTTCACCGCCTGCCTCCATGGCGTTTTCATTAGCGAAATAAAGGCGTATAGGCACTTTATGATCACGGTTATATACTTCTGTATCCAGTTTTTTTAAGAATATCCGAATGGGATCCAGTTTCTTCAGATCCGCAATTCTGCGGGCTGCCTCCACATCTATACCGCCATAAGACAGAACGTGCAGAAGCGCCCGGACAGTTTTATTCACTAAGATGAGTCTCCTTTCCTGCCGCATTCCAGTATTCCTTCACCGTCTGAACCAGAAGCTTATGATCTTCCAGATGCGGAAGTCCCGATATAATCGCCGCACCTCTGAACTCTCCGCCCACAAAGAGGGGGAATCCTCCGCCGCAGAACGCATAGTTCGTCTCATCGTTCTGCCATTCCTCTTTCACACCGTACAGCTCCCTCTCCACTGCGGCGCGCAGCGATGAAGTATGGCATTTTTCCACGGTTCTCTGCTTCCTATCCATCCAGTTATAGTTGTTCTCGCCTGTCCCGGGCAGGAAGGACTGGTATACGATCATCCCGTCCAGCACGATACGGACTGAGATCGGCTTTGGCGCTTCCTTTCCCGCCTCGCGCAGCGCCGTGCCAAGGGCATAGGCGTCATCAAAGTCAAATGCCGGGAACTGAATCTCCTCCTCCAGATTTTTCAGCTCTTCTAACAGCTTTTCATCATACATATATGTATCCCCTTTCTAAACGGTCAGTTTCTTCTGTATTTTTCTTCTCTGATCCGCTTTAACGTAATTATTTTACCAAATTATCCGATGAAATAGAACTACTTCCCTCTTAATTCAGCTATCACCGATATGACTTCACTCAGCGGCTCCACATTCCAGTCCCACAGTCCTTCCTCTTTTGGAGGCGCAGGCGACAGATCCGGCACCACTACGGCGATACACCCCGCCGCTTTCGCCGCCCTCAGTCCATTTTCACTATCTTCAAGCACCATACATCTCTTCTTTACAGTCAGAAATTCTTCCAGATCCATCAGAATATGATACAGAACCGCCCTGCTCTCAAACTCGTCCCTCGTCACAGGAAGCGGCTCCCTTTTCATCTCTTCAAATATCTGTTCCAGACGCCGGATCTGCTTCTCCGGCGAATTTAATTCTACCACATAATCGGTCAGATAAAGCATATATTCTGCGACAATTTTTACCTGCGCCGGCATACGGCGGATCTTGCGCATCTCATTGTGAAGGTTATGCAGGATGTTGAGCTGCTTGGCCCGCATCTCAAAATAGTCAATATAATATCCCGGATGAGAATGGAACGTATTGTCCTGATACTCATAGGCGTCCCGGATAAATCCCTGCAGACGCGCCGTACTCCAGGCCGATTGTCTCGGCCACCCAGATCGCCGCGCTGCTGCCCACTGCGATCTTGGCAGTACGAAGCAGAAACTTCCTCACTTCATTTTTCTTTTCCATAATCTCTCCCCATTCAGTCCTTTACAGGTTTCTGTCTTTCGTGTAACACTGCTCCGTCTCCTCATACACAGGCAGATAAATGTTACATTAAGTATAATATACAAAGAGCCGCAGGAAAAGTCATGGCAGAAACTTTTCCCGCGGCTGATCATTACTGTTCACAGTAACATATTGGCATTATTTCTGGTTTATTTCAGTTATCCGGCCGTCTCCGGCCATAAGCGGCAGTAATTGACAGTTAATAGCCGCTCTTATTTGATAAAGCTTACGTGTTTGCAGATTTCTTCCACTGCTTTATCTTTTCTCTCATTGAAGATCACTTTGTTCTCCTCGAACAGGTTCCTTCCGTGGGTGTCAATGGATACGATCAGCGGTCCGAATTCATGGACTCTGCACGTCCAGAGCGTCTCCGGCATACCGAGATCTTTCCAGTTTGCGTCCTCTATCTCTTCTACTGTAGCCGCGGCAACAACCGCGCAGCCTGCAGGAAATACACAGTGAAGAGCTTTGAACTCCTGGCACCCTCTCATGGTCCCTTCCTTCATCCCTCCTTTCCCGACAATCAATTTCACGCCTGTCTCACGGATAAAGTCATACTCAAACTTCTCCATGCGCATGCTCGTCGTAGGTCCGACAGAAACCATTTCGTACTTATCTTCCTGTCCTTCGATTGGTCTGACGATCGGCCCCGCGTGGAAGATGGCTCCGCCTCTTAAGTCTACAGGCAGCTCTCTTCCTCCTTCGATCAGGCGCCGGTGCGCCACATCACGGCATGTAGTAATATGTCCGTTCAGATAAATAATATCACCTGCGTGAATGTCTTCCAGATCCTCTGCTTTGATGGGTGTTGTAAGTATTTTCTTAGCCATTATAATTCTGCCTCCTTATGTGAAGTAATCTTATAGTTCAGATCTTTATCAAACTCGATGTGTCCCCGTCTGTGCGACCAGCATCCTACATTGACAGCGACTCCGATTGTGGACGGATGTCTTGCCGTGTTTTCAATATGTACGCCCATAACAGAATAGTTTCCCGACATTCCCTGAGGGCCAAGGCCGATGGAGTTAATTCCATCCTCCAGCATCTTCTCCATGGCTGCGGCGCGCTCATTCGGATTGTGGGAGCCGAGCGGACGCATCAGAGCTTTCTTAGACAATAGCGCGGCTGTTTCAACAGAAGTCGCGACTCCAACTCCCACCAGCAGCGGCGGACACGCATTCAGGCCATAGCTCGTCATCACATCCATCACAAATTTTGTCACGCCCTCATATCCTTCGCCCGGCATGAGCACCATAGCTTTTCCCGGAAGCGTACATCCGCCTCCGGCCATGTAAGTATCAATCACACACTCGTCATTATCCGGGACGATCTCCCAGAATACGGTGGGAGTTCCTTTTCCTACGTTCTTTCCGGTATTGTACTCGTCAAATGTCTCAACACTGTTATGGCGCAGCGGCGCGTCAATCGTCGCCTGAATGACAGCTTCCTTAAGAAGCGCTTCCACATCCCCGATCAGCGGGAAATTCACACCGCATTTTACAAAGAACTGAAGCACTCCGGTGTCCTGACAGCTCGGCCGGTTCAGACTCTTTGCCAGCTCCTGATTTTTAAACATAGCGTCATAGATTGTCTTTGCCAGCTCGCTCGTCTCCTTGTCGCGAAGTTCCGCAAGTTTTGCCCGGACGTCATCGGGAAGCACCTTGCCCGTATAGGCGACAAACTTTGCCATAACATCCGTCATTTTCTTTACTGCCTGTTCGTTACTCATTTTTTACTTCCTCCTTTTCTTTACCGCATCTGCACGGCGCATTTCTATTCTGCCTTTTCCCTTGTCCTTTCCCTCTCTTTTCTGACAGCTGACTCCGGGATTGAAATGGATACCGTCCTCCTAAAGTCCAACTGTCCTGCTCTTCCCGGTTTACGGATAGAACGGGAAGAAGATCGGCAGAAGAATCAGGCTTACCACAGTTGATACAAGAATCAGCGGCAGACCCGCTTTCACATAGTCCGTAAATTTATATCCTCCCGGCGCCAGAACCATCGTGTTGGCCGGCATGCCGATCGGCGTCGCATAGGCGCAGGATCCGGCGATCACCGTAGCCATCACTACCGCGCTCGGATCAGCGCCCATCCCCTGCGCAATTGAGATGCTGATCGGCACAAGCAGCGCTGTCGTCGCTGTATTGGACATAAAGTTTGTCATTACGCATGCCAGCAGGAATACAACAACCAGCAGCAGGAACGGGGAAGAATTCTCTCCGATCAGGCCGATCACAACCTCCGCGATCTTTTCTCCTGCCCCGGTCACCTCCAGCGCTTTCGCCAGGGAAAGAGTTCCTCCAAACAGGAAGATTGTCTGCATGTCAATTGACTTGATCGCCTGCTTCTCTGAGATCACCCCTGTCAGGATGAGAAGGATCGCTCCGATTCCCCCCGAAATCGCAAGATTAATCCCAATCGCGTCCTCAAAAATCATAGCAAGGATCGTAAGCACCAGAATAATAAGCGCCAGATACTGCTTCCAGGCAGGTACATTGCTGTAATCAACTTCCTCGTCAAAAGTTGTCTCTGTCTTTACACTGGGTTTGTCCGGCAGCAGCTTATAACCGATTGTCGCAAAAAACAGGATGCCCGCGATCAGCATCGGTATACCGATCTTGCCGTAATCAAAGAACGCAAAGTTCAGGCCGATATCCTGAAGCGCCGCCTGCGCGATCAGATTGCCCGGCGCGCCGATCAGGGAAATGTTTCCGCCCATAGCCGCCGCAAATACGAGCGGCATCAGAAGTTTTGACCTTGAGTACCCGGATTTCGCCGCGATTCCGATTACGACCGGAATCAGCACCGCAGCAGTTCCCGTATTTGACAGAAAGCCGGACATCGTCCCCACTACAATCATGATTGTTACGATCAGCTGTCTCTCCGTCCTGGCGAACTTAGTTACGATACCGCCCAGCTTATTTGCCATTCCGGTCTCAAAAAGCGCCCCGCCGACGATAAACATAGCGACAAACAGAATTACATTCGTGTCGATAAAGCCCTCAAAGGCTTCATCGATCGTGAGAACTCCCGTCACCACAAGCGCGATACAGACGATCATGGACGTAAGCGCAAGGGGGATCTTCTCCAGCACAAACATGACAATCGCAAACGCCAGCAGGACCAAGGTGATAATCATTGGATCCATTTCTCATTCCTCCTTATCGTTGATATTTGATAATGTATCCATTTCTTGTTCCTAGAATAATCCCGTTTTTCTTATTCGTCAACAGTTTTTTGACATTTCGCTCTTTCCCACAAAAAAAGAGAGATAAATTTGTGCACTTCACACAAATCTCTCTCTTTCTATACCGGCAGCACCTGACCTACTACTCACAAAATCTGGTTAATATGTTTTCCATGCTTCTGATAATATGGTCATACATCCGCTTCCGTGATCCTGCCGTATCATGAGCCTGCAGTGATTCCAGTATCTTTTCATGTTCTGCAGTTGAAATCTTCGCATAGTCCTCCTCTGTCACCTTATGCCCCATGGACAATCCGTTCCAGAGCGCGGAAAGCAGTGTTTTCATCTTTTCATTGTCCCCGGCAGTCCAGATAGACATATGGAATGCCTGATTGCCGCTGCTGTACTTGACATAATCGTGCTCCGCTATGGCCTCCACCGACATCTGATACGCATATTCAATATCTGAGAGATCTGTCCCCTCTCTCGCCGCTCTTGCCGCCATCTCGCTCTCCAGCAGAGCCCTTGTCTCATAGTGATCCCGGATGGTCTTCTCATTGACTCCCAGCACAATGGCTCCTTTGTTCGGCCGCAGACGGATCAGCCCGTCCGAAGCCAGAATCTGAAATGCTTCTCGCACCGGCATGCTGGATACGCCCAGCATCTCCGCGGTTCCCTCCAGCGTCAGCTCTTCCCCTTCTTTCAGCTCCCTTTTCAAAATGGCCTCTCTAAGCGCTGAGGCCACCTGCTCCCTCGCCGGAAGGAGCTGGATCTTTCTCATCGAAATCATCTGTTCCACCTCCCTGCGAAATCATCGGCATACATCATGTAATACTCCTTTAACAGACTGCGTACACTGCCCTCATCCTGCTTGCGCGCCGCCCGTACCAGCCGCGCCAGCAGCTGATGCGCTTTCTCTTTATCCCCGCAGTTTTCCAGCACGTATGCCACGTATCCGTCGACCGCCCGCTTCTCCAGCTGCTCCAGATAAGGATTCTCCGGCAGCCGCAAAACCAGATCATGGAACTCCTTCTCCAGGCGGATCATCTCCGCCGGATCCTCCGCTTCGCCCATTTTCTCAACGATCATGCCAAGCTCCGTTACCTTGTCGGACAGTGCTGTCTCTTCCTGTTCTTTCAGCTTTCTCTTCTCTCCGGTTCCTGCTTCCCGCTCCGCCCCGATCATCAGATACTCTGCCTCAGTGGCCGCAATCACCCGGAATGTATCGTGGATCTGCGCCGCATCCAGTACAACAGCCTGAATATGACGGTTCGGAAGCCGGATTGCAAATCCCTCCTGTACCAGCGTCTGCAGGGCCTCCCTCACCGGCATCCGGGAGACGCCCAGCATCTCCGCGAGGGCCTCCTGCGCCAGCTCTTCCCCGGGGTCAATATGTCCGGAAAGAATCTCATCCCGGATCGCCTGAGCAATATAATCTTTTGTCTGTATGTTCTTTAATGTCTGCATAGTAATCCTCGTTTTCTGTAGAGTGCAGTTTATAAGTGACGGTCCTATAGCTGAACTGTTACTTTTATAAATAGACGCAACAAGATCGTGCGCTCTTTTGATACTTAATATTGTATCCATTTTAAAACATACCGTCAATATTTATTCAGGTATTCAGATAAATCATTACATAAAAATGTGCTGATGCACATAAAATAGTAATAGACATTGAAATTTAAACTGATCTGTAATAAAATATTATTACTAAAAACTGTTTAGATGCACAAAAATTAGGAGTGAAATGATGGAGATTAATGATGGAGATTAAAAGAGACACTTACCTGCGGCGACTGATTGAACGTAAAGATAACGGAATGGTAAAGGTGATTACCGGTATTCGCAGATGCGGTAAATCTTTTTTACTATTTACTTTCTTTAAGAGACATTTACTGGAGAACGGCGTTAATTCTGACCATATTATTGAAATTGCGCTGGATGGTATTGAAAATGAAGAGCTAAGAGATCCAAAGATATGCTTTCAGTATATCAAGAATGCTATGAAGGACAACGGTAAATATTATCTTCTTTTGGATGAAGTTCAGTTTATGCCGCGGTTTGAGGAAGTGTTAAACAGTCTGCTCCGCATGAGCAACATAGATGTATATGTTACCGGAAGCAACTCTAAATTTCTTTCCAGCGATATTGTGACCGAGTTCCGTGGCAGAGGGGATGAGATCAGGATCTATCCCCTTTCTTTCGCAGAGTTTTATTCCACTTACGCCGGTGATTATGACGATGCCTGGGATGACTACATGACCTATGGCGGGCTGCCGCAGATTATGGGCTTTCAGAGTGAACAGCAGAAGGCGGATTATTTGAGGAATATTTTTGCTAATGTCTACCTGAAGGATGTCATCGAAAGAAATAAGATCCAAAATACGGATGAGATCGGCATTCTGGTTGATATGCTTGCTTCTGTAATTGGCTCACCAACCAATCCGTCAAAGATCGCTAATACCTTTGCCAGTGAGCGTCAGATGACGTATACGAATAAAACCATCTCCAACCATATTGACTGTCTGGCGGAAGCCTTTTTGATTTCCAAAGCCAGTCGATACGATATTAAAGGCAGACGGTACATCGGGGCAAACCTGAAATACTACTTTACTGATTTAGGGCTGAGAAATGCCCGTCTGAATTTCAGGCAGCAGGAACCGGCACACATTATGGAGAATATTGTTTATAATGAACTGCTGATCCGTGGTTACAATGTTGATGTGGGTGTCGTAGAGATCTTTGATAAAAATAAAGCGGGCAAGCGTATCCGTAAGCAGTTGGAGGTTGACTTTGTGGTAAATCAAAGCAGCCAACGATACTACATTCAGGTTGCTTATGAGATGAGTTCGGAAGAAAAGCAGATACAAGAATTCAATTCGCTGCGGAATATCCCTGACTCCTTCAAAAAGATTGTCATTGTAAATGGCAGTAAGAAACCCTGGCGGAATGATGAAGGATTTGTTATTATGGGAATGAAGTACTTTCTTTTAAATGCGGATAGCCTGGAATTTTAGTTTAAGTTAGTATGCTTTATAGCTGTATCCGCTCTTTCGTAAATCCCTCCCCGAACACTTCGCTTGTCTCTGTAAACATTACAAACGCCTCTCCATCCGTCTCCTGAACTGCGCTCTTTACAAGATAAGCCTCGGCTTTGGAGCAGGCGCACAGAAGTACATCTCTGCCCGTCCCCGTGTACTCTCCCACGGCTTTTACCGAAGTCACGCCTCTTCTGGCGCGCTCGCTGATCTTTTTAGCCGTTTCTTTCCCATTCGCAGTGATGATGATCGCCAGTGTGCCCGCGCCGATCCCGTAGAGGATCTTATCTATTACAATCGTTGAAACTCCTGTGGAAGTCACGCCATACAAAACAGAGTCCACGTCCCCGAATACCGGCCAGCCCAGGAGGATCACAACAAGGTCAATGAGCAGGGTAATCACGCCGATGGACATGTGAGGTTTCTTTTTCTTAATCGTAAGAGCCAGAAAATCAATCCCTCCCGAAGAAGAGCCTCTCATGTAAAACAAAGCCATGCCGGCACCCATAAAGACTCCCGAATAAATGGAGGCCATCAGTCTGTTCCCATTGTACATAGGAATAAACGGGAACACCACGTCCAGAAAGAAAGAAGAAATCAGCATGGTCCGGGCGCTTTTAAGAAGCAGCGTTCGTCCCACTGCCCTGTAGCTGATAAACACAAGGGGAATGTTAAACAGAAGGGTTACGATTCCTACCGGAAGCCCCCACAGGTAATTTAAGATCAGCGCAATACCGGATATCCCTCCCGGGGCAAATCCGGCATTTCCTGCAAATGTATAAATACCGGCGGCATAAAGAACGCTGCCGGCAATATCATAGATAATATCACATATAAACGTTTTAAAATCGCTTTTCGAAGGTATAATTGTTTTCCTGTCACTCATATGCGCACACCCGGGTCTATATATTCTTCCATTCTGACTAGCGTACTAATCAAGTACACCAGTCATAGCATGTGCGCTCTATGCTTGAAATATACATTTTCAAAGTAAGATGTCAGATTCAGTGGAGGTTGCCCTTCAGAAACTCCACTGCGTTAAGATGGATAATACCCTCTCTTGAAGAATCTATCTTATCCATTGATATCACATATTTGGGATAAACATCCTCCATTCATGATTTATTATTTCCACTTTCATCGTAGAATAAGCGAAAGCAAAAGTAAAGTTATTTTGATGTGTCAAAATAACTTTACTTCCTTTTAAATAATTTTGATATGATGGAATATACGATCCCTGCCTCTTATCTTTACGGGCCATCCTTTAAAATCTCTTCAATGTAAAGCATTATATACACGATGTAAATCGTCAGTTTCTTCCCAAAATGAATTTTATTCTCCATAATATATTTATACACGATATACTTTTAGGAGATCAACACTTATGAACTTTCCATTGGTGGTACACAATCTTTTTCTTATAAGGATTCAAATGGTAATGACATTATCGTTACCATAACGGAGCAACCATCAAATACACACTCATTCATTGAACCACTGCAATACCTATATGAAACAACAGACTATTCAAAAAAACCCCTATATTAAATATATCAAGAATAGCACACGCAATACATAATATATAAAAGCAGAATGGATATTTTCCATTCCATGTTTTCAATAAAATAATAATGGCAGCTATAAATCCTATTAACGAGATAAAGCTGGAGGCAATCAGAATGATTGATAACAAACATACAGAAAAATACATATTTGCGTTCTCAATATTAATAGTATTTTCAGATGTTTTACTCTTTTCCTCAAATGATAGATCATTATTAAGCATCTCATCTATAGAAATCTGATATAGCTGTGACAAAAGTTTAATGTTTTCTATATCTGGCAGAGCTTTATTATTTTCCCATTTGGATACAGATTGTCTTGATACATTAAGAGCCTTTGCCACAAACTCCTGCGACATACCTTTTGACTCGCGAATTGTTTTTAAATTATTTAGCACAGCAGCCTCACTCTGTAAATTAATTTCATCATTTATATAATGACGGTTTATTATACACTACTACATAATTTTTTTCAATTTTATCAAGATACCTTTTCATCCAGTATGACTTCTTCAGGGGAAAAACTTAATGTATAACCCTGATTAATACAAACTTAACACGTGTACAAAATATCAAAGCAGATTGTGCAGTTTCATGGACTTATTAAGGAGGAAGAAATGAATTTTATATATACACTTATAAATGTTTTTCTTTATATTCTAATTGTAGGAATAATTATTTATTTTATAAAAAGGAAAAAATAGTATGAAGCGCTCCTTCGGCTAGACTGTTTTCTGCTCCTTTTTCCCTTTAAAATCGTAAGAAAACATCCCTATGGGGCTTCTCCCCTTTGGTCAGCCAGATAAAAAGTTGTTATAATAATCTTGTTTTCGCATAGTTCCATTATAGCATGGAGCGAGGAAAAGACGGTTGTCGTTAGCCATCTTTTTGTCTTTTTAGAGGATAAATTTCGGGGACAGAAGTGACGCATATGAATCACTCCTGTCCCTGTTTAGAACTATCTGTTTCCTGAAAGTCTCTTTTTCTTAAATAATTTTGATTTGTTTTATCAGAACATCTCATCAACTAATTTTGGGGTTATTTCGATGTTCTTCTCTTACCTGCTATAACAACAGCTCCCACTGATACGGCCAATGCCATAATGCACAGCAGAACCGGCATCTCATCACCCGTGGCCGGAACATTACTGTTCTTGTCTGCTGATGTGCCATTATTCGTTGTATTGTTATCGGCACCGGTATTTCCATTCGGCACTGTAGGCTGAGTCTCGGATAATTTAGGAATCACCTCTGACTTAACTTCACCGCATTCTGTACAAACGGCCTGTCTCTCTCCCGCTTCTGTCTCTGTGGCTTCTTTTACAATCTTCCACTCTCCAAAGGAATGTCCCTTCGCCTCAATCGCGCTCGTACTGGTTTCACCGCAGCGCGTACATTCGGACATCTCTTCTCCTGCTTCCGTACAGGTTGCTTCTTTTGTTACATTCCATTCTGCGTAGTCATGTCCAAGCGGATTAATTCCTCTGACAGCTGTCTCACCACATACTGTACACTCCGCAGACTCCACACCTGCCTCTGTACATGTCGGTTCAACCGTTACTGTCCAGTCACCGTATGTATGCGGAATCGTATCTGTCACACGCGTCTCAAGCACTGCGCTGCAGACCGTGCATACTCTCTGTTCAGAGCCGTTCTCAGAACATGTCGCTTCTTTCACTGTCGTCCACTCACCCGGTGTATGCTCTGTCATGGGAATTATCTCTGTAATATATTCACCACATTTCGGTTCTGTACAGTAAATTCTCTTGCTTCCTTCTTCTGTACATGTAGCCTCTTTAATAACCTCTTCTCTTCCTGTGTAATCATGAATATGGGACTCGCTCAGCTTTGGAATTCTTTCCGTCTTTACTTCTTTACAGTTCTTGCAGGTTCCTGTTCTGACTCCATCCTCGTGGAAGGTCGCCTCTTTTGTCACCACCCATTCATAGTCGTGTCCTGTCGCAGGAATCACTACATTCTCCGTAGTGTCATGACACCTTGAACATTCCTGATTTTTCAGTCCGTCTTCCGTACATGTAGGCTCTTTGATTATTGTTTCAACATAATCGTGCCCCAGTTTGTCAATCGTCTGAGTCTCTGTTTCATTGCATCGGCTGCACGTCCTCATCTGAGCTCCGTCCTCTGTACATGTAGCCTCTTTGAGTTCTTTCCAGTCGTCCCATGCATGTCCGAGAGCAGCAATTTCTTCTGTCTTCTCCTCGCCGCAGAGAGCACATGTATATGTCATCTCTCCCGGCACTTCACAAGCCGCCTCTTTGGTCACAGTTCCTTCATTCCACTCGTGACTACAATACTCTGCAAGCGGCGTTGAAGAAATCACAATACTGCCGTAATTTGTATCATAGCGGTCGGATATATATTTTCCTAATTCAAATACTTCGTCAAATTCCTTTTGTATAAATGAATCACCATCTTTCACGTAATAATGCAGCTGATCAGAGTTAGCCATTTCATAGAAATACATGTTAAGGTTATATCGCTCCCCAGCATTTAACTTATCCGTACTTGTTGTACATCTGATCAACGAATCTCCTATAGTTACGCTGCCACCATATATATTATCACCGCTTCCATACCCAGCGGCCAGACCAAATATATTTCCATTAGTAAGTTCAATATTGACTTCTGAATTCTGTATTTCCAGGTTTCCCCGCTGGACGTCAATTCCCGCATTAGCAGATTGGGAACCACTTGCCTTGAGAAAGTCATGGGATAAAGCTTTTTCCATTCCGCCTACAAAGAATTTTTCTTTTTATAATCTTCTATGAAATGAATCATATTTACCAGATATCTTATAAAGTGTAGCTTTCCACAATAATTTTCTATATACTACAAAAGCCCAGAGTTCAAAATCTCTGGGACTGGATTTAAATCAATATCCTGTTTCTTCCATCGCGCGCTCCACCCTATGCTGTTTGATAAGTAAACAGCAATTGACCATCTTCATAATTTTCTCGAAAATTTCTTACAAACGGAGGCTTAGATTTTCTACTTGTTCATCAATTGTCATAGGAGGCTGATGTATTTTTTGTTCTCCCATACAATATTCCCCTTAAAGTTAAAAGACCCAACGTGGTCCGCATCGTTGAGAGGCGTGTTGGGTTCTGTTAGTATGTATTATATGTGTCCATGGTAAAAAAATCAACCCGAGAATTAGGATTGTATGTGTCAAGTAATCATGGGCACTTTTTCCATTTATTAATGTCAGTTTATTTCTTTAATTTTCAGATAATTCTACCCGGTCCTACACCATTAGTTTTGATCCCTTTTTAACAGAACGCTCTTTCAAAGGCTTTTCTCGATGCTGTCCTCAT